>DASZUP010000208.1:0-23557 GCA_035547635.1 Pirellulales bacterium | reverse complement strand
GATCGCCGTCGCCATACTTGAAGGCGCCGCCTTTTTCCTCGTGGTCGCCTATCAGCTTGAACGCAATCCCTTGGCGCTGGCCGTGGCGATTCCGCTGATCATCGTCATCGCGGCCCACTTTCCCACGCCAGCTCGCGTCGCCGAGTGGGTCGAGCGGCAGTTGCGTCGCCTTGACGAAGATCGGCAACTGGAGCAACTCCGCCGCTAAGCTCAGGCGTGGCCGTCCCCTGTTCGCCGGCGGAATGCCGCGCATCCTTTGTTGACTCGCTCCAACGGGTCGCGTGTGCAGCGTTTCTTTTGGTTAGCTTCTGTTCCATGCTCATTCGAGCCAGCCCTACTCAGGTCCGCCGCCGTCGATTCTCTCGCCCTGGACTTGCCCGGCGTCATCAGAGTTGCTCGTCGCGAAGCTCCGCGTTTGCTTGTCGCCGCCGAAGCGAGCGCCTAGACTGACGGGCGCGGTCGCATCGCCTCGTCAGTTCAGCACGTCCACGCGCAAGCGATCGCATGTCCGGCGTTTTTTGGCAGGTGAGATCGCGGATCAAAACAGGGGATTCGAAATGGCCAGGCTGCAAGTCCTTGCCGCTGCGCTCGCGGCGGCCCTGTCGGCGGCGCCCTGCTGGGCGACCGAAAAAGTGGAGATTATCGCGGAATCGGCGCCCGTCAAGGTTCGCGAGGCCACCGTGGCCACGGTCAAACGCGGCGAGCGCTATCAGGTCGTGCGAAGAACAGGTTCCTGGACGGCGATCGTCATCGGCGAGGGCGCCGATCGCAAGGAAGGCTGGGTGCTGAGCGACAAGCTCCGCGCCGTCGTCGATCCTTCGCTCACCGACGAGTCGCCGGCGCCTGCCGCCCCTTCACAGGTTTATGCCGCAGCCGAGTTAGTGCAGCTCTGGTCTCGCGGTCAGGGGACTTATCTGTTTTTCCGCCTCTCGTTGACCAATGCTTCCGACGAGACGGCCGAGTTGGCCATTGCCGACCTAGTGTTGCGAATCGGTGAAAAACGATTGCAATACATGCGGCCGCTCGCTGGACCGTTTCCAATCACCGTCGCCTTATTCCCAGGCGAATACGCGCGCACGCGGGCCGATTCGCTTCCTTATTTCCAGGATTGCGTGCTGCGACCGAACGACGTGGTCACCGGGTGGTTGTGCTACGACCTGACCGAATTCCGAACTAACCCTCGCGATTGGATTTCGTTGCCCGAGAAAACCTGGCTGCTTGAAGGAAAGCTAGGGGAACATCGTTTCAGCTTGGATCTTACCGAGAGCGAGTCACGCGTCTTGGCGGTAAGGTTGCGGCCGTCAAAGATCGAAACGAGCATCCGCATCATCGAGTTCGATTCGGAAATCAACCTGCTCAATTTTGGCAGTCTGACGGCCGTCGCCGAGAAGGTTCCGGCCGGCGATCCCGGTTTTGTCCTGCTGCCCATGAAGCCGAATTGCTATTTCGACTACGAAGCCGCTCAACGCTGGCAAGGCTGGCTGGCCATTCACCGGCGCGACAAGGGGCCGCCCGTCGTCGTGCAAACTCCGAACGTAAATTCGACGTGGCGAGGCCAGATGTTCCCTACGGCCCCCTCGGAAGCTGCGGCGACGCTGGCGGTGGCGGGGCGGCGCGACGGCACGGGCGCGACGCTGGTTCGCTACTTGCGCGACGAGGAATTGGCCACCCGTATCGGAGCCGCCCAGGCCTTGGGGCCTCACCTGGCCGAACCGGGCGTTCTGCCCGAGTTGCTGGCGGCGCTTGAGGAGCCTCAACCGGCGTTTCGAGCGGCGGCGCTCCGCGCCTTGGGCGACCGCAAGACGGCGGCGCCTTCCGAGGCGCGACAAGATGATTCGGCCGATACGGCGGCGCTTGTCGCCGCGATGGACGACTCGGACGCGGCCCTCCGCAACGCCGCGGCCTATGCGGCCGGCGTCTTCAACTGTCCTCGGGCCCGGAGGGCGCTGGCGGCCCTGCTCGACGACGAGGACGAGCAGGTGCAACTCGTCGCCTGCGCCAGTCTCGGCGAGTTGAAGGCGAAGGAAGGCGTCGAAAAATTGCAGGCTCTGCGGACCAGCGACGACCAGCGGCTCGGCACCGCGGCGCTCGAAGCTCTGCAAGCGATCGGCGAACTGTCCGAAATCGATGCGCTGCTGGAAAAGACCGCATCCGGCAAGGCGTCGGGGACCGACTTGCAGGCACTGGCCAAGAGCAAAGATCGCCGAGCCTTGCCCGCGCTTGTCGCCGAGTTGAAAACCGGACGCAACCGCGCGATGGCGGCCTACTCGCTTGCCGATCTCGGCGACCGCGAGGCGGTCGGGCCCTTGATCGACGCGCTGGAAAGAATGCGCGGAGACGAACGGATTCCGATTGTCATCTCCCTGCAGAAACTCGGTGATCCGCAGGCGATCGAGCCGATCCGCGATGCACTGGCGACCGGCGGCGTCGGAGTGGAGCGGCGATTGAACTACGTGGAGGCGTTGCTTGCCTTGAAGGCTCCGGGCGCCGTCAACGAGGCCGGCAAGCTGTTGACCGGCGCGCAAAACGCTCACGAAAAACAACAGGTGTTGCAGGCGCTGGGCCGTTATGGCGGCGAGCAGGCCATCCAAACGATCGAGCCTATGCTCGACGATCCGGATGCCTGTCGATACGCGGCCCATGCCTTGGCAATGCTCGGCACGGCCCAGGCCGTGCCGGTGCTGGAAAAGCGATTGCTTTCGGCCGATTACGCCTACGGGCCTCAGGTGCTACAAGGCCTGGTGCGAGAACCGCGGTGGCTCGAGGACAACTACCAGTTGCTCAAGAAAGCGATGGAAAGCCCCAATGCCGCCACCCAATCCGCCGCCAAAAAGCTCCGCAGCGGGCAAGCGATCGAAGCAGACAAGTAGAACGGGAGGCCGGCGGGAATAGGGAACAACTTCCGCAGCGTTATTTGCCGTCGCCTGGGCGCCACGGCGAGAAAGAGATTAGAGTAACGAAGTCACTCTACGCCGACGCCGATATCGCTCCTCTAGACGTTCTGCCATGCCGGCGCAGAGGGCGTGGTTGCCGAGCGACTGGAGCGTCGCTAGCCGCCGGCGGATTATCTGCACAACGTTGCTTCCCAGGAGACGATCATGCCGCCGCATTTTGTAACGCCAGCAGCGACGTTCGTAACGCTTGCTTCGTTGCTGCTCGCCGCGACGATGGAATTCCATCCTGCGCTCGGCGCCGGCCCTGAAACGGGGAAGCAGGTTCCGCCGCTGAAAGTCTTTGATGCGACGGGCTTGCACGCCGGCGGCGATGCGGACTATGCCGCAGAAAGGAAAGGCCGCCCGACTATTTATATCTTTGTGCAGGCGAGTAGGTGGGACCGGCCGACGGCCCGGTTCCTGCGTGCGGTCGATGAAACGCTCGGCAACGAAGCCCCGGAGGCTTACATCGTCGCCGTCTGGCTGACGGACGATGTCGAAAAGACGAGGCGATATTTGCCAATCGCTCAACAGTCGCTGCAACTCAGCCGCACGGCGCTGACCTGCTATACCGCCAACAAGGATGGACCGAAGGATTGGCAGCTCGATCTTGCCGCTGCAGTCTCGGTAGTCGTCGCTGCACAGGGGAAAGTCGCAGAGACGCTCGATTATCGCTCCGTGAATGAAACGCTGGCGCCCGAGGTTGCGGCAGCGCTGAAGAAGGCGCTGTAGAAGACGCTGTAGTAGTCGCTGATGATGGCCTTGGCCAATGCGCTGAACTGAAACAGCCGGCCACGCATTAGCCGAACAATTCCACGAGCGGCCGGCCTCGTTCCACCAGCGGAACAGGACGGCCGGTCGCATCCGGAATGCGCAACTCGGGCTCGATGCCCAACGCGTAGAAGATCGTGGCGGCGAGATCTTCGGGGCTTACCGGATGGGCGGCGGGAAACGCGGCGTGAGCATCGGAACGACCATAGACGGCGCCGCCGCGGATGCCGGCGCCGGCCAGCACGGCGGGGAAGCAGTGGCTCCAATGGTTGCGGCCCCAGCGGCCGTTGCCCTGCGGAGTGCGCCCCATCTCTCCCAGGCAGACCACCAGCGTCTCATCCAGCAGCCCGCGCTGATCCAGGTCGGTCAACAGGGCCGAAAAACTCTGGTCCCAGCCGGGCAGCAGATGCTTCTTCACGTCGTCGCTGTGCTGATGGCTGTCCCAACTGTAGCCGTCGGGGCAGTCCCAAAGCACGGTGACGAACCGCGCGCCCGCTTCGATCAGCCGCCGGCCCAACAGCGCCGATTGACCGAACAGATGGCGGCCGTAACGGTCGCGCAGCGCCCCGGGCTCTTGACGAATGTCGAAGGCCTCGCGGATCCGCGGTGAAGTCAGCAGCGCCAAGGCTCGTTGCCGCATGCGGCCCAGGTCGGCCGTGACGGAATTACGATCGAGCGAGCGGCAAGCGTCGTCGAACTGCTCCAACAGAGCGAGCCGGCCGTTGAGGCGATCGAGCGTCACGTCGGGTTGCGGTTCGAGGCCCTGCAGTCGAAAGTCGAGTTCGGCGTCGGTGCAGTCGCGGAAATAAGGATTGTCGTTACCGTCGCGTTTGCGAATTTCGGTCGCCAGCGCGTTGTAACCCCGGCCGAGCCAGCCGGCATATTGTCCGAGCCGATCGTAGCCTTGGATATGGCCCAGCCGGTTCGGCACGTAGACGTAGCTAGGCATCTCGGGCAGTTTGTCGCCGGCGGCGCGCTGGTCGAGATACTCGACGACCGAACCAATCGCCGGCCAGTCCTTCTCCGTCGCGTCCACGCCGGCGGCGCCGCGAGGAGCGGGCGGCATCGGACGGCCGGTCTGGATGTAGTGGCAGGCGTTGTGGTCGTTTTGCGCATGCGTCACGGTGCGCACCACGGCGAAACGATCGGAGAGCATGGCCAGGCGCGGCAAGTGCTCGCACATCAGCAGTCCCGGCGAGCGCGAAGCGATCGGTTTGAAAGGACCGCGAATCCCGTCGGGCGCCTCGGGCTTCATATCGAGCGTTTCAAGCTGGCTCGGCCCGCCGAATAAAAACACGAACAGGACCGACCTGGCCCGAGCCCGGCGAGCGGGCCTTAGCTCTTCCGCGGCCCAGACTTGCTGCAAGCTCGATCCGAACAACCCGGCGCCCGCCGCGTGCAAGACATCTCGCCGCGACAGCCCGCTGCAACAACTGCGTCGATGACCGAGCAGGTGCAACATGCAATCACCCTCCAGTTTCAGGCGGTTGGGGCCGGAATTACCGAGCGCCGCGAGCGCGTCGAGGCGCCATTCATTTTCCGTCCCGAAACGTCAAGCGCCGCTGCTCCGTAGCCATGATCCGAATCGCCGGGGCATCATATCAATTTCCGTTGATATTTGATAGCGAAAGCGCATATCCCCCTGCTTACACGGCCGGCAGCGCCCTCAGGCGAGCTCATCGGCCTGCAAAAGCTCAATGCGGCGCTGAAGCGCGTCGTTTTTGGTTATTCCGTGCGGATCCGCCCGGTCGTGGCGATTCTTACGGCGCCCGGCCCTGCCAATGCCTCCCAGGGCTGCCCCCAAGCCGCAATTCATTTCCGTTGCTGCGCCAAGGTGTATACTTAACCTAGACTTACCGCGACGGGATTGGCGCCGTTCGGCATTCGGTTTGCCGTTTAATTCTTTGCCGTGCTGAAGCGCGACAAAAGGAGCAAAGTTCGGCCCGATTTTCTCTATTGCACGGGGGAGCTAAAGCCATGAAGCGCGTGTTACACAAGTGCTGCCTTGCAGCCGCGGCGATGGTTACGGCGCTGAGCGTCGCGAATCTTGCCTTCGCCCAAATCGAATCCTTGAATCCCAACCCCACGCAGCCTTCGGGCGTCGGCAGCGGTCCGGTGGGCGGACCGTACGGGTATGGCCGGACCGGCGGCGGCCAGATGGGTATTGGCCTCGGCCCCAAGGCCAGCGGCGGAAACGAGAACCCGGCGGAGACGCTGCTCCGCGAGATGTTCCGTTCTCAGTTCAAAGGGCCGACCGGCAACGTTCGTTTCCACGGCAACGAAGTCCGCGCAGCCCGTAAGTTTGATACCAAGCTGTCTGGCATGCCTGCCCTGGAAGGGGGCGCGGTGTACTTCGGCGAGCGCGGCGCGTACGAGGACTCGTTGTACCGTCCACGGCGAGGCACCTACCGCAAGTCGGCCCGAGTGGCCGGCGCCCAATTGCAGCCCGTGCGGACGCAAACCGCGCGTCCGGTAATGCCGCGCGGCAACTGAGACGCAGCGATTGTCCCTTCAGCCCGCGGACGCCATTCAGGCGTCCGCTCCGGGGAGATAGCTCGACGTGTCGATGCTCTGGTTGTTCCCCGTTTCAGCATCGGCCGCGGCTTTATTCTTCTTATGGCGTGCGATGCGTCTCCCGCGCAGCGACGCCGAACGTCTGCGGCGGATCGACAAGATGTACGCCATCTGCCGGCGAATGTTGCCCGCGGCGCCGGAGATTTCGCCCGCGGAATTGGTCGAACGCCGGCGGCGTGAAAAGATCGTGGTGGTCGACGTACGTTCGCCGCAGGAGCGGGCCGTCTCCATGATTCCCGGCGCCATTTCTCGCGAAGAGTTCGAGGCGCATCAGCAGGACTACCGCGAGGCGCCGATCGTGGCCTACTGCACGCTCGGCTTTCGCAGCGGACGGTACGTCGCTGAATTGCGCCGCAAACAGTTCGACGCCAGCAACCTGGCGGGCGCTATCCTGGCCTGGACCCATACCGGAGAGCCGCTCGTCGACGCCCAGGGAGAAACCCGTCGCGTTCACGTCTACGGCCGTCGCTGGAATCTTGTCGCCTCCGGGTACAAGGGCGTGTGGGGAGCACAAGCGGCGGCGCACAACGAGTGAACGCCTCACGCAATTCGTTCGCCGCGTGTCGTTCAATCCGTGTTGCTTTCCGCGGTCGCCGTTCCAGCGAACCAGCGGAAGATGGCGGGCAACACGAACAACGTCAACAGGGTAGAAGTCATCAGCCCGCCGATGACAACGGTCGCCAGCGGGCGCTGCACTTCAGCGCCGGCGCTGGAGGCCAGGGCCATCGGCACAAAGCCAAGCGTGGCCACGAGCGCCGTCATCATGACGGGCCGCATGCGCGTCATCGCGCCTTCAAAGGCGGCCGCCGCCGCGTCAAGGCCTGAGCGGCGCAGTTCCAGAATGTAGCTCGCCAGCACCACGCCGTTGAGCACCGCCACCCCGAATAGCGCAATAAAGCCGACTCCGGCCGAAATGGAAAGCGGCATGCCGCGCAACCAGAGTGCAAACAACCCTCCGGTGGCCGCCAGCGGCACGTTGAGGTAGATCAGCAGCGCCATGCGGAACGAATTGAACGTGACGTACAGCACGGCGAAAATCAGAAACAACGACAGCGGCACGGCAATCAGCAGCCGATCGGTCGCTTCTTCCAGGTTCTTGAACTGGCCGCCCCAAGCGATGGCGTAACCGGTCGGCAGTTTCACGCGGCGGCGGACTTCCTTTTTCGCCGCGGCGACGAAGCTGGCCAGATCGCGGCCGCGGACGTTGCACTGCACCAGAATGCGGCGCTGCCGCGCATTGCGGTTGATCTGCGCCGGTCCTTCGTAGCGGGAGAGCTCGGCCAGTTGCTCCAGCGGAATCTGCCGGCCGGTCGGATCGGCGATTTTGATCTGCCGCAGCCGCTCCAAATCCGCTCTCCAATAAGGCCCGAACCGCACCTGCAGCGGAAAGCGACGCTGTCCTTCAAAGACCTGGCCCACCACCTTGCCGCCCAGCGCCGCCACCGCATCGAGTACGTCGCGCGCGTTGATGCCGTAGCGCGCGATCTCTTGCCGCTTGATCTTCACGCGCAGATACGGCAGCCCCGCCGTTTGCTCGACTTGCACGTCGGCCGCCCCAGGCACGCGGCTAACCGCCGCGCTGATCTCCTCGGCCTTTTGCGCCAGCAGCTCGAGGTCGTCGCCGTACAGGCTGATGCCGATGTCCGACTTGACGCCCGCGATCAGTTCCTGGACGCGCAGCTCGATGGGCTGCGAGAAGCTGAAGGCGTTGCTCGGGATCAACTCGAGCAGCGTGCGCTCCATCATCTCGACCAGTTCGGTCTTGGATTGCGTCGTGGTCCATTCATCGTGCGGCTTGAGCCCCACGTAGATGTCAGTCAGGTTGACGGTCATTGGATCGTTGGCGATCTCCGGGCGACCCGTCTTGGAAACGACCGTCGTGACCTCAGGGAATTTCTCCTTGAGCGCGTTTTCGATGGACGTCGTCATCTGGACCGAAGCTTCCAGCGAGACGCTCGGCAGCCGAATGGCCTGGATGGCCAGCGAGCCCTCGTCAAGCTTGGGAATAAATTCGGCTCCGAGCCGGAAGAACACGCCGACGCTGGTCAGGAACAACCCGAGGGCAAGGACCAACGTAAGCAGCGGGTGGGAAATCGCTTTACGAAGTAAGGGGCGATACAAGCGTTTGGCCCAACGGATCAACGGCGTCTCGCGCTCGGAGACGCCGCTGCGCAGAAAGAGGGAAGCCAACACCGGCATCAAGGTCATTGCCAGGGCCAGCGATGTCAGCAGGGCGAAAATAACTGTAAGCGCCATCGGCCGAAACATTTTGCCTTCCAGGCCGCGCAGCGAAAGGATCGGCAAGTACACGATCACGATGATGCCCACGCCAAACACGACGGGGCGGGCCACTTCGTAGCAGGCTGCGCGGATAAGCGCCGTCGGCACGGGACCTTGCCGACGCTGGGTGTGCTCGGCAGCGCGGCGCACGACGTTCTCGATCAGCACCACCGAACCATCGACGATCAGGCCGAAGTCGATGGCCCCCAGGCTCATCAAGTTACCCGACAGTCCGGTCAGCCACATGCCGACGAAGGCGCCGAGCATGGACAGCGGCACGGCCAGGGCCACAATCAGACCGGAGCGCAAGCTGCCCAGCAGCAGCAACAACACGATCACCACCAACGCGCCCCCTTCGGCCAGGTTTCTGGCGACCGTTTGGATCGTGTGGCGAACGAGCTCCGTGCGGTCGTAGAACGCGTCGACGTAGACGCCCGGCGGCAACGTCCGCTGGATTTCCGCAATGCGCTGCTTTACCCGGTCGACGACGGTGCGAGCATTCTCGCCCATCAGCAGCATCACGATGCCCACAACCGCTTCACCACGGCCGTCTCGCGTCACCGCGCCTTGCCGCAGCAGCGGAGCGAAGCGCACCTGGCCGACGTCCTTGACGTAGATTGGCGTGCCGTCGGCGCGCTCGTCGAGCACGATATTGCCCAGGTCTTCCAGCGAACCGATCAACCCCTCGCCGCGGATGACCCGCTGTTCCTGGTCGTGGACGATGTAGCCGCCTCCCTCGTTGCCGTTGTTTTGCCGCAAGGCCTCCATGACGCGGGCGATCGAAATGCGGTAGTTGAGCAGCTTGTTAGGATCGATCTGCGCCTCGTAAGTTCTCAGTTCGCCGCCGAAGGTGTTGATCTCGATCACGCCCGGCACGCCGCGCAACTTGAATGCGACGTTCCAATCGAGAATCTCGCGCAGCTTCATCAGCGTATACGGGCGGCCCTGCTCGTCCCTCGCCCCCGGCTCGGCGCGGACCTCGAACTGATAGATCTCACCCAGGCCGGTGGTAATCGGCCCCATTTCCGGAGTCCCCATGCCGGCGGGGATCGATTCGCGAGCGGCATTCAAGCGGGCCCCGACCAGTTGCCGCGCCCAATAGATATCCGTCCCCTCTTCGAACACGATGGTGATGGCTGACAGGCCGAACTGCGATAACGAGCGAATTTCTTCCACGCGCGGCACGCCGCTCATGGACAGTTCGATGGGCGTGGTGATGAACCGTTCGACCTCGTCCGGGCCCAGGGCCGGCGCGGCCGTCAGCACCTGGACCTGTACGTTGGTCACGTCGGGCACGGCGTCGATCGGCAGCCGAGCCATGGCCCACAGCCCCGCGGCGACCAGTAACAGAGCGCCGAGCGAGATGATAAAGCGGTTGCGCAGCGAAAAATCGATCATCGGCGCCAGCCGCCGGCGTCGATGCAGCGGCGCAAGGAAACAGAGTGCAGCTCGAAAAAGACGGCAGTCCTGACGGACGGCATGCTATTCCTCCGACATCAATTCGCGGAGCATTTCGCTCTTCAGCGCAAAGCCGCCGCGGATCGCCACGCGCTCGCCCGGTTGCAGGCCTGATTCGATCTCGACCTGCCCGTCGACCGTGGCGCCGGTTTCCACGTCGCGCGGCTCGAAACGATCTCCTTCCAGGTAGACGAATACGAACGTCCGGCCCTCGTGCCGCTGCAGCGCCGACTCGGGCAGCGCAAGCGCGGGGGCCAGGTTCGGCTTGGGCAGCCTCGCTTCGACGAACATGCCTGGTTTGAGCAGCCCCTCGGGGTTGTCGGCCGTGGCCGTCAGCCGTACGGCCCGCGTCTTTTCCTCCACCAGGTCGCCCGTATAGGTCACCTTGGCCGTGAATTGGCGATCTGGATAGCTGCCTGCGCGAAATTGCAGCGTCTTGTCACGCAGTCCGTAGAGCAGAGGCAGATCTTTCTCGAAAATGTCCGCTTGCAGCCACACGGTCGACAGATCCGCGACTTGAAACAACTGCATCTGCGGCGTCACGTGTTCGAGCAGGACGGCATCTTTCTTGATCACCGTGCCTGCCAGCGGCGCCGTGATAGGGTAATGCGCCACCGCTTCTCCTTCTTCGATCGGATCCATCTTCTGGATCTCCTGCTCTTTGTAACCGAGGATCAGCAGCAGCGATTCGCTGACCGACTGGGCGGTCACCGCTTCCTGAGTCCTCTGCTCGGCGGCGACGAGTTGCTGGCGCGAGGCGAACTTGATGCCTTCCAGGTGCGATTGATAAGTCGCGGTCGCGGATTCGAAGGCGGTCTTCGCCTTCAGGTAATCTTTCTGCGTGGCCACGTTCTGCTCATAGAGCCCTTTGACCCGCTCGTAATCGACTCGAGTCTGGTTCACCGTCGAATAACTGGAAACGAGTTGCTGCCGATAATCGCCCATCGGTTGATTGCGAAACTGCTCTTCGATATCGAGCACCGGCGTGTTCTCTTTCAAGGCCTGAATAAGCGATTGCGTGTTCCGCTCGATCGTCGATTGCCACTCCTGGTTGATTTTGGCGAATTGTACGGCGAGCCGGTTCTTGACCAGTTCCAGCTTGGCCAGGCCGACCTCCTTGCTATCCAGCACGGCCAGTGCGTCGCCCGCCATGACTTGCTGGCCGTATCGCACGCGGACTTCGCGCACCACGCCTTCGACCAGCGGATAGACGTGCGCCAGCCGGTCCTCATTGAGGGCGATTTTACCCGTCACCCAAACGCTGTCTGCAAGCGTTTTCTTTTCGACCTGGGCAATCTCCAGACCGGCAGCCTGCCACTTTTCTTTAGCGAACGGAATGCTTCCGCCGAGCGGCTGCCGACGATCGCTGTTGGCATCGGGCTTGACGTTCGTTGACGGCGCTGGGTCGCCGCCTGGGACGGGTTCCGCTTGCCGCGGCGCACATCCCGCGAAGAATGTCGGCGCCGCGGCGATTGCCAGCGCGGCGACGCCTGCCAGGGCGCTTGGGGAAACGATTCGCATCCAGGCGCCGGCGTGATGCTCTCCAACGCTCATGTGAGTATCAGGCTCCCTGGTCGTCTGGGCGCATTGGCGCCCTTCGCGGTCCATGTACCAGAAGTTTAGTGCAATCGGACCCGGGCAGGTCTGATTTACGGTTCCTCTCGGATACGGTTTGCGGCATTATCTCGTTTTTGGGGATTTTTCCGAGAGGCTCCTTGGGGCGGCCCCCCGCTCTTGGTTGATGCCTTGCTAAAGCCGGTCCCATCGGGCTAACATCAAACTTGGTAAGAGATTTCGCTGCGTCGCGCCGTATCGGTCGGCGTAGGAAGGCGTGAAACGATGGCGACGAAGACAGATTCCGCAGCCCCGCTCGAAGAAGAACTCCGCCGCTTGCGCGGTCGCGTGGCGGAGTTGGAACGCGCCTTGTCGGCGTCGCAAACGGCGAGGCCGGCCGCAGCGCACGCGGCTCCTCCGCTGGCCACGGTGGTTTCCCACGCCCCGATTGTGGTTTGGGCCGTCGACTGCGAAGGGAATTTCACGCTTTCCGAAGGGTCCGGTCTGGCGGGACTGGGGCTTCAGCCCGGCGAGGTCATCGGCCGCAACGCCTTGGAGATGTACCGCGAAGTCCCGGCGGTCTGTGAGGGGATTAGGCAGGCGTTGTCCGGCCAGGAACACAAGGTCGACGTGGAAGTGGCCGGGCGGATTTTCGAATCGTGGTACGCTCCTCAGTACGGCCCCGACGGACGACTCGCAGGGGCCACCGGCGTGGCGACGGACATCACGGAACACGTTCAGGCGGAACGCTTGCTGCGCGAGGCCGAAGAAAAGTGGCGATCGCTCCTTGAACACGTTCCTGATTCGGTATTCACCGTCAATCGCGAAGGCGAGATCCTGTCCATCAACCGCATCGGTCCGGCGTTTACCAGGGAGCAGGTGATTGGAACGCACGTCGAAAACTTCGTCGTACCGGAACATCGCGGCCGCGTCCGCGACGCGCTGGAGACGTTGTTTCGCACGGGTGAATCCCAGGGCTACGAAGTCCTCGGCGAGGACGGACGCGGCGGCCAGGCGTGGTACTCGTGCCGGATCGGGCCGATCCGCCAACGCGGCGAGATCGTCGCCGTCGCGGCCTGCGCCACGGACGTTACGGAACGCCGTTGCGCGGAAGACGAGCTGCAGCGGATTTGCCACGAATTGGAAACCCGCGTCGGCGAGCGCACGGCGGAGTTGATCGCCGCCAACGAGAGCCTGCAGCGCGAGGTGGGGCAGCGCGTGCGCGCCGAGGCCCGCAGTCAGGAGCAGAAGCGGATCCTGCAGTCCGTGCTGGACAGCATGGGCGACGGCCTGATCGTGGCCGACCCTTTGGAGCGGCTGCTGTTGCTCAATCCGGCCGGGGCGAAGATGTTGAAGGTCGATCAGTCGCGGGCGGCCGAGTCAAATTGGAACTGGTTCCAGGACGCGTATCTTCCCGACATGGTGACCCCTTACCCGGCGAACGAACGACCGATCGCCCGGGCGATTCGCGGCGAATCCGTTGCGGCGGAAGAGATTTTCTTTCGCTGGCCCGGCCAAGCCGGCGGAATGTGGCTGCAGGTCAGCGCGCAGCCGCTGAAAGACGAGCGCGGCGTGCAGCAGGGCGGCGTGATCGTGTTTCGAGACATCACCGAGCAGAAACGCGCCGAGGCGGCGCTGCGCCGAACCGAGCAGCGGCTGCAGGCGTTTCTCGACAACACGCCGGCCATCATCTATCTCAAGGACGTACAGGGCCGCTATCTGATGGCCAACCGCGCCTGCCAGGCGAACTTGCAACTTACGAGCGATCAGATCGTGGGCTTCACGGACGCCGAGTTGTATTCGTCTGACGTGGCCGCCCTGTTCCGCGATCACGACCTGGAAGTGTTGCGCGCCAAGCAGGCTTTTCAGTTCGAAGAACGGGCGTTTTTCAACAATCAGTGGCGGACGTTCCTGTCCGTCAAGTTCCCGTTGTGCGACGCAGACGGCGAACCGTACGCCCTGTGCGGAATTTCCACCGACATCACCGAACGCAAGCAGGCCGAGGAAAACCTGCGAGCCGAGCAACAGTTCCTGCGGCAATTGATTCACGCCCACGAACGCGACCGGCAGTTGATGGCCTATGAAATCCACGACGGGCTGGTGCAGTACATGTCCGCTGCGCTGCTGCACCTGGAGGGCATCAACGACAAGAAGGACAAGCTCTCGACGAAATCGACCGCCGCGCTGGAATTGGCCGCGCACCTGATCCGCCGCTCGATCGGCGAGGGTCGCCGCGTGATGAGCGGGCTGCGTCCGCCCATTCTTGACGAGGCCGGCATCGTGCTGGCCATTGCTTACCTGGTCGCCGAACAGGCGTCCCCGCCCGAGTTACAAATCGATTTCACGCACCGCGTCTCGTTCGAACGGCTCGAACCGTTGCTGGAGGGGACCATTTTCCGGATCGTTCAGGAAGCGCTGACCAACATTAAACGCCACAGCAAGGCGTCGCGGGCCGAGGTCAAGCTCAGCGAACGAGACGGCATGATCCGCGTGGAAGTGCGCGACTGGGGAGTCGGGTTCGATCCGGCCCTGGTCTCCAAGGATCGATTCGGCCTGGAAGGCATTCGCAAACGCGCCGAGTTGATGGGCGGCAAAGCCGAAATCAAGACGGCGCCCGGCGAAGGCACGCGAGTGTGCGTCGACCTGCCAATCCAAGTTGCGGTCAGCTAGAGGTTTGCCGGCACTCTGGCCGCGAAAGGATCGACATGACTGTGCGACGCCGCTTCTTGAATTGGAATCGACCCGCGCTCGTCAGCGCGGCGGACTATCTGTTCGAGACTTACGCCGCCGATAGCACGCTCGCCCTGGACCGGCTGATCGTGGCCGTGCCCGGCAGCCGCGCCGGGCGGCGGTTGCTCGAGATTCTCGTGCAGCAGTCCGCAGAGCGCTCGCTGGCGCTCAGCCCGCCACGAATCGTAACGCTCGGCAACCTGCCCGAACAGTTGTACGCGTCCGCCGGGCATTTCGTCGGGCCGTTGGCCAGCCAACTGACCTGGACCGAGGCGCTGCGCGAAGTGGGCGCCGCAAGGCTGAAACGCGTCATTCCGGAGCTGCCGCCGGCGGACGATCCGTCGCGCTGGTTGGCCCTGGCCAACTTGTTTGGCCAATTGCACGCGGAACTGGCCGGCCACGCGCTGCGGTTCATCGACGTGGCAGAGTGCGGACAGGAACTGGAGGATTTCATCGAGCGCGACCGCTGGCTGGCGATGGCCGCGGTCCAAGAGGCGTACGTCGCTCGCTTGCAAGCCGCCGGACTGGCAGATCGCCAATGGGCGCGGCTGCAGGCCTTGGAACGTGGCGCCTGCGGCACGGAAAATGAAATCGTGCTGGTCGGAGTCGCAGACCCAAGCCGCATTCTGCACCACATGTTGGAACAGGTCCAGGATCGGCTTACGGTGCTGGTTCATGCGCCAGCTTCGCTTGCTTCGCGGTTTGACGAGTTGGGCGCCTTGCAAGTCGCCGCCTGGCAGGCCGCGGCGATCGAATTGGATGACGAGCAGATCGTCGTCGTCGAAGGCCCCGCCGACCAGGCAGAAGCGGCCGTGCAAGCCCTGGCAAGCTTGCAAGGAAAATACTCGGCTGAGGACATTGTCGTCGGGGCGCCCGACTCCCGCGTCGTGCCTTATCTGGAACAGCGGTTCGAACAATTCGAGCTGCCTTGCCGCTATGCCGACGGCTTGCCGGCCGGCCGCAGCGGTCCTTTTCGGTTGCTGTCCGCCGCGGCCGATTACCTGGACGGCGGCCGTTTCGCCGATCTGGCCTCGCTGGCGCGGCACCCTGATCTGGAGGGTTGGCTGCTGGCGGCGCTGCCGCGGGAGATCGCCTCGGGGGCCGACAGGCTCAGCGAATTGGATCGTTACTACAGCGAACACTTGCAAGCGAAATTGACCGGCCGCTGGCTCGGAGGCCGCCACGCCGTTCAAGGCGTCGAAGCGCTGCAGGCCGCCGTGGATCGCCTGCTCGGCGAGTTCGACGGGAAACGCACACTCGCTCATTGGGCGGATCGCGTCGCCCGTTTGCTGGTCGAAGTTTACGGGCGCGAACCGCTCGACCGCCGCCATGCTTCCGGCCGGATCGCGCTGGAAGCTTGCAAGCTGCTGCGAGAAACACTGATGGAAGCGGCGTCGCTGCCCGACGGCTTCTCGGCAGAGTGGCGCGCGGCCGACGCCATCCGACTGTTCCTGCGACAGCAGGAGAACGAGGCCATTCCTCCGCTGCCGCAACACGCGGCCATCGAAATGTTGGGCTGGCTGGAGCTGCCGCTGGACGACGCGCCCGCCTTGATCGTCACCGGATTCAATGAAGGCTTGACCCCCTCGCACGTCAATTCGGACCTGTTCTTGCCGGGCGGACTGCGACGGCGTCTGGGGCTCAACGATAACGACCGCCGCTACGCTCGCGACGCTTACGCTTTGAGCGTGCTGGCGGCCTCGCGAGAACGCTTGACCTTGATTGCTGGGCGCCGCACGGCGGAATCGGATCCCCTCTCGCCCAGCCGGCTGCTGTTCGCCTGCGACCGTCCGACCATTGCGCGGCGCACGTTGCACTACTTCGGGGGCGGCAAGACGCCGGTCGAGCGGAAAGTTCCGCGCAGCTTGTCGGGGGGCCGCGCCCAATCGGCTTTGCCCATCCCGCAGCCCAAGCCGCTCGCCAAGCCGATCGAAAGCATGCGCGTCACGGAATTCCGCGATTACCTGGCCTGTCGCTACCGCTATTATTTGGGCCACGTGCTCAAGCTGGGCTGCCTGGACGACGCGGCCGAAGAGTTGGGGCCTGAAGCGTTCGGCTCGTTGGCGCATGAGGTGCTGCGGGACTTCGGCCTCGATTCCGACGCCAGCCGCTTGACGGACGCCGAAGCGATTCGCAAGCGGCTCGACGCCGCGCTCGACCGCGCGGCGCAGAAACATTACGGCAAGGATCGCCTGCCGGCAGTCAATGTGCAGATAGAACAGCTCCGTTTACGCCTCGGAGCATTTGCCTCCTGGCAAGCAAGCTGGGCGGCGCAAGGCTGGCGGATCCTGTTCGCCGAGGCGCCGATCGACGAGCGCCGCGCTTCGTTGCTGGTCGACGACCGGCCGATGTATCTGCGAGCCCGCATCGATCGAGTTGATATGCACGACGCGACCGGCGCCATCGTAATTTTCGATTACAAAACGTCCGACAGCAGCCGCCCGCCCGACAAGATTCACCGCAAGAAAGGGGTATGGGTCGACCTGCAGTTGCCGCTCTACCGGCATCTGGCGGCGGCATTGCAAATAGAGCGGCCGCCGCAACTAGGCTACATCGCGCTGCCGAAAAGCCTGAGCGACGTCGGTCATTACCTGGCCGAGTGGAGCGAGGAGGAACTGGCCGCAGCCGACGAGGCCGCGGCCAAGGTGATTCGCGGCATCCGCAACCAGGAGTTCTGGCCGCCTACCAGCCCGCCGCCGGCTTTCTCCGAGCCCTTCTTGGCCATCTGCCAGGACTCGCAGTTCGGCGGTTTGCTGGCTGACGAGGAAGATCGTCCATGAGCCCGTTGCGTTTCAATCACGTGATGATTCGGGCTTCGGCCGGCACCGGCAAGACCTTTCAACTCTCCAATCGCTATCTCGGACTGGTGAGCCAGGGCGCCGCGGTCGACCAGATTCTGGCCAGCACCTTCACGCGGAAGGCGGCCGGCGAGATCCTCGACCGCGTGCTGGTGCGTCTGGCCGAAGCCGCCGTCAGCGACCAGACCTGCCGCGCGCTGGCGGACTACATCCGCGACTCGTCGCTCTCCCGGCCTCGAGCGCTTGAACTGCTCGAAGGGCTGGTGCAGAACCTGCATCGCCTGAGAATCTCGACGCTCGACAGCTTCTTTTCGCAAATTGCCGCCAGCTTGAGTCTGGAACTGGGCCTGCCGCCCGGCTGGCGAATCGTCGAGCCTTCGGCCGACGACCGGTTGCGGACCGAGGCGATTCACGCCGTGCTGGCGGAAAGCGACTCGAAAACGACGCTCGCCTTGATGCACCTGCTCACCAAAGGCGAAGCGACGCGCTCGGTAAGCGACCAGATTCGCGACCTGGTCAACAGCCTGTACGGCTTGTACCTGGAAACGACGGCCAAAGCCTGGCAAGCGCTGCCCCGCGCCAAGGGGCTTTCCGGGCAGGAGTTGGAGGCTGCCTTACAGCAGCTTGCCTCTGCTCCGCCGCCGGCCGACAAACGCTGCGTGACGGCGCGCGATAAGGATCTGGAACGCGCCCAGCAACAAGACTGGGACTCGTTCATCGCCGCCGGCATTTCCGCCAAGGTGGCCGCCGGCGAAACCTCCTATTACAAAAAGGAGCTTGATCCGCAACTGCTCGACGCTTACCGCAAATTGCTGCAGCACGCCAAGGCGATGCTGGTGGCCAGGCTCGCCGATCAGACCGAAGCCACGTGGCAGTTGCTGGAAAAGTTCGACGCCCATTATCAGCGCCTGAAGCTGGCCCGCCGCGCACTGCGATTCGACGACGTCACGCGCAAGCTGTCCGGCGCGGCCTTCGCCGGGCAGATCGAACAGTTGTCGTATCGTCTCGACTCGCGGCTGAGTCACTTGCTGCTCGACGAGTTTCAGGACACGTCGCTGCTGCAATGGAACGTCATCCGTCCCTTCGCCGACGAAGTCTTCGGCGGCGCCCCGGGACGCAGTTCGTTCTTTTGCGTCGGCGACGTCAAGCAAGCCATTTACGGTTGGCGCGGCGGCGTCGCCGAGCTATTCGACGTCCTCGGCGATACGTGGTCCGCGCTTCAGCACCAGGCGCTTTCGTGCAGTTACCGCTCCTCGCCCGCCGTCATTGAGACGGTCAACAAGGCGTTTGAAAACCTGGCGGGCAGCCCGGTGCTGGACAATTTTTCTCAAGCGGTGCAGGCGTGGGCCCAGGGCTTTGCCTTGCACTCGACCGCGCGCAGCAACCTGCCCGGATACGCCCGGATGCACGTTGCGCCGCGCGCAGGAGACGGCGAAAAGCAAGAGACCATCACGCTCAAGTTCGCCGCTGAGGAAGTCGCCAGGCTGGCCCGCGAGGCGCCCGACTGCTCCGTCGGCGCCTTGGTGCGAGACAATCAGGCGGTGGCTCGATTGATCTTCGAACTTCGGCAGCGCGGCATCCAGGCCAGCGAAGAAGGAGGCAACCCGCTGACCGACTCGCCGGCGGTGACCGTTGTACTCTCGCTGCTGACCTTGGCCGATCATCCGGGCGATACGGTGGCGCGGTTCCACGTCTCGCAGTCGCCGCTAGGGCCGATCGTCGGTCTCGATGATCATGCCGACGCTACCGCGGCGGGCCGGGTTTCGCTCTCGGTGCGGCGGCATCTGCTGAATCACGGCTACGGGCCGACGATTTATCGCTGGGCCCGCGAGCTGGCCCAATCGTGCGACGGCCGCGACGCCCGGCGGCTGATGCAATTGGTGGAACTGGCCTATCGCTACGAGGACGACGCCACCTTGCGCACGCGAGACTTCGTGCACTTCGTTGAGAGCCAGAAGGTCGAGGATCCGACGACGGCCCAGGTGCGCGTGATGACGATCCATCAGTCCAAAGGGCTCGAGTTCGACATCGTCGTCTTGCCGCAACTTGACGTACGGCTCAGCGGACAGCCGCCGGCCGTGGTCGTCGGCCGGCCCAAACCGACTCAGCCCGTTAATTTCGTCTGCCGCTACGCCAACAAAGAGCTGCAAGCGCTGCTGCCGCGCGAGGTTCAACAGATCTTCGAACGCCAATCCGGGCAGGCCATCCGCGAGTCGCTCTGCGTGCTCTACGTGGCGTTGAGCCGCGCCGCACACGCTTTGCACATGATCATCGCCCCTTCATCGTCCAGCGAGAAGAACCTTCCCGCCACGTTCGCCGGCTTGCTGCGATCGACGCTTGGCGACGGCCGCAAAGCGGAACCGGGCGAAACGCTGTACGAGCACGGCGAACAGGATTGGCACGTACACCACTCCGGCAAAGCTCCCGAAGCAGTCGATAAGGAACTGCGCACGGCCAGCGCGACAGCTAGCAACTCAGCAAGCGGCGCGCAATCTCCGCCAGCGTTCAAAGTCGCCCTGGCGCCCTCGCTGCAGCGGCGGACGCGCGGGCTCGATCGCCAGAGTCCCTCCGGACTGGAAGGGGGTGAAACGGTCGATCTAGCGTACCTGATGCGACTCGATGCCGCCGGGGCCCTGGAACGCGGCACGGTGTTCCACGCCTGGTTCGAACAAATCGAGTGGCTCGACGATGGCGCTCCGGCCGAAGCGACATTGAACGATGCGGCCCTCCGGCTCGGCGCCTCGCAGGCGCAGGCTGCACGGTGGCTAAAGGAGTTTCGCGAGATGCTGGCCCGGCCCGCCACGCGGGCTTGCTTGATGCAGTCCGACTACGCGCGGCAGGCGCCTTGGTCCGCAGCGGGCGCACTGGCTGCCGGCTGGGACGCCGCGGAGCTGAGCTACGAAGTCCACCGCGAGCGGCGCTTCGCCGTGCGCGACGGCGACGCCATTTTGACCGGCAGCCTCGACCGCCTGGTGCTGATCCATCGCGAAGGTCGTCTGGCAGCCGCCGAAGTGCTCGATTTCAAGACGGATGCGGTGAAGGCGGACCAGCAAGTGCAACTTGAAGCAGCCGTGGCTCGCTACCGGCCGCAACTCGCCGCATATCGCCGCGCGGTCGCTCAGATGACCGGGCTGCCGATGGAGCATGTTTTTGCCCGGTTGTTGTTCGTCGAACCCGGACTGGTTGCAAGCGTGTGAGCGACGCGGGGCAGATACGTCTAAAATGGAGCGGCAAGGGCGTAGTTCACTGCCGTCTGGCCTCGTTCCACGCCGTTCGGCAACACGACTCGTTGCGAGTGAGCGTTGCCATCAATAATGACGAGCAAGTCGCCTTCAATCCCTGGCGGCAACTCGCATGGCTCGGCTAAAACAAACGCGGAACCGTTCGTCTTGGCGAGGCGAATCCGCTTCTCCTTGGTGACGAAGAACCCCTCAACTTCGGCAGAATAGCCGTATTCGTGGCGAATTCCCATGAAAAGTCAGCACCTCAAGGACCGTGTTCTTCGTTATCTTAACCTGTTGGGCCACGGCGTAAAGATCACGGGATTCCTTGGCGACGGAACGGACGGCGCCGTTTGGGCAACGGACCAGAATTCAGCAATCAAGGCGTTCAATTACGACTTTGGCTATTTCAACGAACGCGACGCGTACGCGCGATTGGCAGATTTCGGCGTGACTGAACAGATCGCGGGTTTCTGGATTCCGAAAATGCTTGGTTGCCATGATGACTTGATGGTTGTAGAGATGGACTTGATGCAGCAACCGCCGTACATCATTGACTTCGCGAAAGTGCGGTTCGACCGACCGCCGGATTTTTCCGAAGAAACGCTCTTGCAGTACGAGCAACAAGGACTCGAACGCTTCGAACGGCGCTGGCCGACGGTCAAATTGCTCATGGGCGCCCTTGAGAGTTTCCAAATCTATTACCTCGACCCTCAGCCGAACAACATTGTGTTCCCAACGGAATGAGAAAGTAGCGGCGCCTTGAAGCGCGACGCACGCAGGAGCGACCCGCTTGCGTTGTCACTGTCTCGACATTCGCATAAACTGACGCTTGTGCGTTGTTCGGTCTCGATTGTTCCCGCTTTGCCTGGAGGTTGCCTCGTGATCCGCGATCTTGCTCGCTTGAGGATCGGTTGCCCGGAAGGGGAGGCTCTTTCGCGCCGGCGCTTGCTGCAGGCGGGCAGCTTGGGACTGATGGGCGTGACGTTGCCGCGGTTGTTGCGGGCCGATCAGGAAAACCGCGCCGCCGGCCTTGCGCCGCGCGCCGACTCGTGCATCATCATCTTTCTCAACGGCGGTCCCAGTCATCTCGACATGTGGGATATGAAGCCCGAGGCGCCCGAGGGCATCCGCGGCGAGTTCAAACCGATCGCCACTCGCGTGCCCGGCTTGCAGGTCTCCGAGCACTTGCCGCGGCTGGCCGGGCAGATGCACCGCGCCGCAGTGGTGCGTTCGATGCATCACAGCGTGAACAACGCGCATGCGTTGGCCGTTTACACGAGTCTGACGGGGCATGACCGGGGCGACGGCAATGTGGCGGTCGGCAAGGGCCCGGCCGATTATCCCTCGATCGGCTCGACATTGGCCCGGCTGCGGCCCCCGAGCGCGACGAGCGTGCCAAACGTTTCGTTGCCGTACATCACCAAGGAAGGGGCCAACGGGCCGCCGCAACCAGGTTTCTTCGGCGGATTTTTCGGCGGCGCCTACGATCCATTGTTCGTACTGCACGACCCGAATGCGGCCGACTTCGCCGTGCCCGAGCTGACCTTGGCCGCCGACGTGAACGACGCGAGGCTGAGCGGACGCCGCCATCTGCTTTCGGCGGTGGAGCAACGATTCGGCGAACTGTCCGACAAGACGGCCGCCGACGCCATGACGGGCTTCCAGCAACGCGCGCTGGATCTGCTGACGTCGGCGGAGGTGCAGCGCGCGTTTCGCATCAGCGACGAGGCCCATAAGGTCCGCGAGTCCTACGGACGAAACATCTACGGCCAGAGCGTGCTGCTCGCGCGGCGGTTGATCGAAGCCGGCACGCGGGCAGTCACCGTCTCCTGGGCGCCGCACGCCAACGCCACCTGGGACACGCACGGCAGCAATTTTCAAACGCTTAAAACGACGCTGCTGCCTCAGTTCGACGCCGCTTGTAGCAGCTTGATCGTCGATCTGGCCGAACGCGGCCTGCTCGATCGCACGTTGGTGGCCGTGTTAGGCGATTTCGGCCGCTCTCCCAAAGTGAACGGTTCCAACGGCGGCCGCGACCACTGGAACTACTGCTACAGCCTGATGCTCGCCGGCGGCGGCATCAAAGGGGGCGTGATCTACGGCGCCAGCGACAAGATCGGCGCCTTTCCCGCGAACAATCCTCTCTCGCCCGGCGACATCATCGCCACCATCTATCATCAACTGGGCATCGTGCACGATCAGTGGGTCTACGACCAGTTCAATCGCCCGCATCGGATGGTGGCCAAGGGGGAAGTCGTGCGGGAATTGCTCGCTTGACGAGCGCCGCACGCGGCTGCCTTGTCGTCAGACTTCGGCTCAACATTTGCGAGATTGGTCCGCTTCGACAACAGGCGCCACTCAAGAGGCGTAACCGGCGGGCGTTCCTTACCGCTCCGCACTCTTCGAAGCGGCCATGAGTTGGATGAACTCGCGGTTGGAAGAGAACCTCGCCAATTGGGAAGTCAATTCCTCCATCGCTTCGACGTGCCCCGCCGCGCTCAGCGAGCGTCGCAAGATGGTGGCGGCATGCAGCATGCCGGCGTCGAGCAGCTTTTCTTCGCGCCGCGTACCCGAGCCGCTGATATCGAGAGCCGGCCAGACGCGGCGGTCGGCCAATGTGCGGTCGAGCACCAGTTCCATGTTGCCCGTCCCTTTGAACTCCTGGAAAATCAACTCGTCCATGCGGCTGCCTGTGTCAATCAGCGCGGTGGCGACGATCGTCAGCGAGCCGCCTTCTTCAAAAGCTCGAGCGGCGGCGAACAGCTTTTTGGGAATATCGAGGGCGCGGATATCGAGCCCGCCCGTCATCGTACGGCCCGAATCGCCGACCGACTTGTTGAACGCCCGGGCCAGCCGAGTCACCGAATCGACGAGCAGAAATACGTCCTGACCGGACTCGGCCAGTCGCTTGCAACGCTCGACGGCCAGTTGCGCCACGCGGATGTGATTAGCAGCGTCTTGATCGAGGCTGCTGGCGATGACTTCGCCGCGGACAGATCGCCGCATGTCGGTGACTTCTTCCGGTCGTTCGTCGACCAGCAGCATCAGCAGTTTGACGTCGGGATAATTGCTTTCAATCGCGTTGCTGATCTGCTGCAACAAGACCGTCTTGCCGGTGCGCGGCGGCGCAACAATGAGCGCCCGCTGCCCTTTGCCGAGCGGCGCCAGCAGGTCGACGACGCGCGTGCTCAGCGGTTGGCGGCCCGTTTCCAGCCGCAGCCACTCGTGCGGCGTA
>DASZUP010000207.1:0-10560 GCA_035547635.1 Pirellulales bacterium | reverse complement strand
ACTCTCCTTTCGAAACGCTACGAGGCAAGAACATGAATAATAGCCGCAGTCTGATTGAAGCTTCGATCGAGGCGCAAGCCGACCGCCGCGAGTCGTCCATACGTGTAGTTCGCATGACGAATCCTCTGAGAAATGCATCGGATAGATAGGTGCTACGCAACGTTCATCGCATGGCAGCCGAATGTCACTGACATATCACGGTAGCAGCATGCCCAGAGCCCGTCAACAATGCTGCCAATGGTAGGGCATAACGAAAAATATCTGAAAACCTGTCACAATATGATTACCTAAGCAGTCAGATGTGCGCTCACTGTAAGCGGATGGCAAATGAAAGAGTAAGTTGACGGCGGCGCTAGCTCCTAACGTAATAAAGGCAGTGTCGAGCCGACATCAGCTTCGCTGTTTCGGCCGCATGATAGAAGTCTAGGGATGGATCCCCCAGAAAACGCAATTCAGCGAAGCGATTGCAGTTGAACCAGCGCCTGTTGCTGCGTGCTTCACCTAAAGAGCGTTGCTTAATGTGGGGGGGGCAAATGTACCCGGAACCGCTGGGAGCATAGCAAATTAACACGACACCCTCGGGCGCCAGTACGGTTCTGCTTACACGGCGCCCCTTGCGCGAGAGCTGCCATCTCCCAGAGTCGCGCAAGGCGATAGATCTTGCGGAAGGCGCGGACAAGCCGGTGAGGCGGCAATTGGCCCGAGACGCGTTGCCCAGTATCTGCGCAACGTAAGCATCAAGCAGTAAATAAACGTCCCACACTCGGGAAAGCGCGGCCGCAAAACAGCCACGCCAGTGGGGTTTCGGGCGGTTGTATACAGGGAAGTTATTTGATCCTCGATGCTGGCCCCCTTTCGCGGGAACGATCGTCCCTGGCTGAGTCGCTGCGTCAGCCAGAGGCGGGCGAGGTCGTCAGATTCATGGCGGGCTGAAGCTCGACTTTGATCCATCCGCTCTCGCGTCTGTCAAAAGACCGGTAGGCCTCGAGGGCGTCGATCATCGGCTCGACTTGGGTCAAGACCGTCAGCGGGTCGACTCGCTCATCTTCGACGAGCTTGATGAGTTGCGGAATATACTTGCGGTGCGGACAGTTCCCCATTTGCAGCGTCAGATTCTTCATCATGGCTGCGCCGAGCGGAAAGCGCGTCATGGTCTGAGGATAAACGCCAATTACGGCAAGCGTTCCCGCCTTGGCCAGCGACTTCACGGCCCACTCGGCGACCTGCGACGGTGCGTCCCCAGGAATCCAGTTTCCGCCCCAGCTCCCATCGGCGCCGTCGCTAGCCGTCTCTTTCAGTTCTTCCTTGAACAGGCTTTTTTGCGACTTCGATTTTTCCTGCGCCGGGCCGCTTTTTGGATGGACGGCATCGACGCCCACCGCGTCGATGGCCCGCTGAGGGCCGGCGCCTGCGGTAGCCTCCTTGAGAAACGCGACGGGATCCACCTCGTCGAAATTGACGGGTTCGGCGCCCAGGTCGCGCGCCTTTTGCAGCCGGTCCGGCAGATGGTCGACGGCAAACACGCGGCCTGCGCCAAGCTCGAGAGCGCTGATCACGGAGAACAGGCCGACCGGCCCGCAGCCGAAGACGACGGCCGAATCGCCTGACTCGATCCGCGCCAGGTCGGCGCCAAAGTAGCCGGTGGGAAAGATATCGGAAATGAGAATCGCCTGCTCGTCAGGAACGTCCTGCGGCAATTTGACGAGCGTACAGTCGGCCAGCGGAATGCGGGCCCATTCCGCTTGCAGGCCGTCGATAGGTCCCGTGGCGGCCGGGCCGCCGAAAAACGCCGTGCCGGCCTGAGCGCCGTTCGGGTTCGCGTTATCGCATTGCGAATGACAGCCGGTGCGGCAGTACTCGCAGCGTCCGCAACAAATGGTCGAGCAGACGACGACCCGGTCGCCGGCTTGCACGTTGCGCACCTCTTTGCCGGTTTCTTCCACCACGCCGACCCCCTCATGGCCCAGCACTGTGCCGGGTTGCATGCCCGGCATCGTGCCGCGAATCATGTGCAGGTCTGTCCCGCAGATGGCGCTGGCCGTGAGCCGAATGATGGCGTCGGTCGGTTGTTTGAGTTCGGGTTCCTTGACGTCGTCCAAGCGAATATCTCCGATTCCATGGAATACGACGGCCTTCATGACTGGCTCCTCGAATTGAGTGCTCGTAGTTTTTGGCGATGAAGTATTCAACTGCCGAGCAAGTGCCATACCCGCGGGCATGCAACTGGCTGCCAGCGGCTGCCGGGCAAGTTAGCGCCGAAACGCTCCCGCCGCACCGCCGGACCCGATCGAGAGCGGAACGCGTGCGTTCGGTGGCATTACACCGGCGGTTGCGTGACGCCCAAGTTGCGCGGCGCGGCAGCAATGGGCGGGCGTGCCTGCGCAGTCGTTGGAGACAATCCAGCGATCATCCGCGGAAATGACTGAGGCACGGCGTTTGCAGCCCCGGACGTTGCCATTCGCGTTGCCGTTTGATCGGCTCGCAAGGCTGCCCTGGGCGCCGCACTCGCCGCACCAAACGAAAAGTGCCCCGCCGCCGGGGCGTCAGATGCAGTGCGCGTCTTAGCCGATAGCTTCCGCAGCAAGGGCCATGAGCCATGTTTGGACTCTTCCATAAAGACGGCGAACATTATCGAGCTCCGCAGCCCTTCAGCCGGACTACGCTCGACAAGCATCCGCGCATCCGCGGCGCCACGCAGACGCAGAGCATTTGTCCTTACTGCGCAGTCGGCTGCTCGACCCACGTTTATACGAAGAAGCAACAGGTCATCGATGTCGAGGGGGATCCGGACAGCCCGATCAACGAAGGCACGCTCTGTCCCAAGGGCGCCAACATCTTCCAGATTCACCACAATCCGCATCGCGTGCGCGAAGTTTTGTGGCGGGCGCCCTACTCTGATCGCTGGCAACGTAAGCCGCTCGACTGGGCGGTCGACCGCATTGCGCGTCTGGTCAAGGAGACTCGCGACGAAGGCTATCGCGACTACAACGACGATGGACTGTGGCTTAATGCGGTGACGAACATGGGCACGCTGGGCGGCGCGACGCTCGACAATGAAGAAAACTACCTGATTAAGAAGTTGTTCGGCGCCGGATTGCAGGTCGTCTCGATTGAGAACCAGGCGCGGATATGACACAGCGCTTCGGTGCCCGGTCTGGGCGCCTCATTCGGCCGCGGCGCGGCCACCGGTTACCAGCAGGATCTGGCTAATAGCGATTGCATTTTGATCATGGGTTCGAACATGGCCGAGGCGCATCCGGTTGGCTTCCGCTGGCCGATGAAGGCGCGCCAGCGCGGCGCCACGCTGATTCACGTCGACCCGCGCTTCAGCCGCACCAGCGCCTGTTGCAACTTGCACCTCGGCATCCGCGCCGGCTCAGACATTGCATTTTTAGGCGGCATCATCAACTACCTCCTGACGCACGACAAGTATTTTCCCGAGTACGTGCTGCATTACACGAATGCCTCGACGCTGATTGCCGAGGAGTTTCGTGACACTGAAGATTTGGAAGGCATCTTCAGCGGCTACGACGAACAGCAACGCGCTTACAACTCGGGCCAAGGCCGCTGGGCGTATGAAGATTCCCAAGCGCAGGAAGAGCATGTCGGCGAGCCGATCGGCGAGACTGCACCAGAACCGCAAGGCACTGGCGGGGCGGGGCCTCAGCGGGCCGGCAGGCGAGAACCTTCGTCGGCCGGCGCCGGCATGCACGGACCCAGCGTGATGGGAGGCGCCAGCACGCACGCGACGGCGCGCGGCGCCCCAACGCCGGCTCATCCGCCGCAAGATCCCACCCTGAAGCACCCGCGTTGCGTGTTGCAACTGCTCAAAAAGCACTACGCACGCTACACCCCCGAGACGGTTGCGGAAGTTTGCGGTTGTCGTCCGGAAGACGTGGTTCGCGTGGCCGAGTTGCTGTGTGCGAATTCAGGTCGCGAGCGCACGAGCGCTATTGTTTACGCCGTCGGCTGGACGCAGCATACGACCGGCGTGCAGATGATTCGCGCTGCCAGCATCATTCAGCTGCTGCTGGGCAACATCGGCCGCCCCGGCGGCGGCATCATGGCCATGCGCGGGCATTGCTCCATCCAGGGTTCGACCGATATACCGACGCTTTACGATCTGCTGCCCGGCTATCTGCCGCAGCCGATTTGCACGGCCAACCACGAAAAGTTCGCCGATTTTTGCGACCAGGAAGGCCTTCCGACCGGCTATTGGTCGAACTTCAAGCAGTTCGCCGCCAGTTTGCTCAAGGCCTGGTATGGAGACGCCGCCACGCCGCAGAACGATTTCCGCTTCGAGTGGTTGCCGAGAATCGACGGCGACTATTCGCAGTTGCCTTTCTTCCACCACATGACGCGAGGCAGGGTGAAGGGGTATTTTCTGTTCGGCCAGAATCCGGCTGGCGGCGGGCCGAATGCGCGGCTGCACCGCGCGGGCCTGGCCAGGCTCGACTGGTTAGTGGCGGCCGACTGGTTCGAACACGAAAGCGCCAGCTTCTGGAAAAACGACCCGACGGGCCCCCGTCCGGCCGAAATCAAAACTGAAGTGTTCCTCCTCCCCGCAGCGTCGATTCTTAGCAAGGAAGGCACGTTCACCAATACGCAGCGGCTGCTGCAATGGCACGACAAGGCAGTTGTTCCGGAACAGGATTGCCGCAGCGATTTGTGGTTTGTCTATAATCTTGGCAAGCGGCTCAAGCAGCTCTATGCCGGCTCAACGCGAGTGCAGGACCAGGCGATCCAGGCGCTCACCTGGGACTACGAATATGACGAGCCGCCGCGACTGCCCGACGGCTCGTTGAGCCGAATCGCCGGCGAGCCCGACGCCGCCAAGGTGCTTCAGGAAATCAACGGCTACTTCGTCAAGGAAGTCGATCCCCAGACCGGCAAGCGAAAGCTGCTCAGCGGCTTTACCGACTGCCGCGACGACGGCAGCACGGCCTGCGGCTGCTGGATCTATAGCGGAGTCTATCCGGCCTACGACCGCAATCGGGCTCGCGATCGCCGCACGGGCGACAATCCGCTGCAGCCCGAATGGGCTTGGGCCTGGCCCCATAACCGCCGCGTGATGTACAACCGCGCCTCGGCCGATCCCGAGGGGCGTCCCTGGTCGGAACGGAAAAAGCTGATCTGGTGGGACGAGACGAACCAGAAATGGCTGGGCTTTGACGAGCCCGACTTCCCGCCCGACAAACCCCCTTCCTACAGGCCGCCGGATGAAGCGCAAGGGATGGACGCGATCGCCGGCGATCAGCCGTTCATCATGAAGCCCGACGGCGTGGGGTGGCTGTTTTCGCCAGCGGCCAAAGACGGTCCGTTCCCCGCACACTACGAACCGGTCGAGTCGCCGTTCGGCAACCTGCTTTATCCCAAGCAGAACGACAGCCCGACGACGAGGTACTTCGAAGGACCGTTGAACCTGCTCGACCACGCACCGAGCCGCCAGTTCCCGCTCATTGGCTGCACGTTTCGCTTGACGGAGCATTATCTCTCCGGGCCAATGAGCCGCTTCAACAGTTGGCTCAACGAGTTGCAGCCCGAGATGTTTGTCGAGCTCTCTCCCGAGTTGGCCGCAGAGCGCGGCATCGCACACGGCGGCTGGTGCGTGGTCCGCTCGGCGCGCGGCGCCATCGAAGCGAGGGCGATGGTCACCAACCGGCTCAAGCCGCTCCAAGTGCAAGGTCAGACGGTGCATCAAATCGGCTTGCCGTTCCACTGGAGCTATGCCGGCGAGTCGGTCGGCTGCCAGGCGAACGATCTGACGTCGCTCGTCTGCGATCCCAATGTCAGCATCCACGAAGCGAAGGTCTTCGCCTGCGATATCGCCGCCGGCAGAGCGCCAGGGCTGACGCCGCGACCAACCGCGCCTTATCGGCGCTGGCCGACGCAAGCCGCAGCTCCGGATACGTCGCGTTCGGCGCAAGCAGAAGGGCAGATCGGTCAAGGAGACTGCCGCTCATGATTTCGTTGCCGATAATTTCCAGCGAGCAGAATCAGCACTTCGAACGGAGGGCGCTCCAGGACGCCATGGCGAGCCTGACCAACGCCTTTCCGCCGCGCCGCAGGGAAGTGCCGCAGCCAGCCGATGACGACCAGGTCATGGGTTTCTTTACCGACACGACGTTGTGCATCGGCTGCAAGGCGTGCGAGGTGGCCTGCAAACAGTGGAATCAGCTTCCTTCCGACGGACTGAATTTCACCGGCTACAGCTACGACAACACGGGGCGCCTGTCCGCCACGACCTGGCGTCACGTGGCGTTCAAGGAAAAGATCGCCGAAAACGATTCATTCCAGAGCCGGTTGCTGATGCTCAGCGACGTCTGCAAGCATTGCCAGAGTGCGCCGTGCCAGCACGCCTGTCCGACCGGTTCGATCGTCTACAACCAATTCGGCGACGTTTACGTCCAGAACGATATCTGCAATGGCTGCGGATATTGCATCGCAGCCTGCCCGTTCGGCGTGCTGGGAAGAGCCGACGAGGAACATGACGACGGCCATGCTCACAAATGCACGCTGTGCATGGACCGCCAAGAGGACGGGCTGACGCCGGCTTGCGCAAAGTCGTGCCCTACTTCGTCGATCCAGTTCGGCCCGGTCGGCCAACTGCGCGAAGCCGCCAGACGACGCGTGGAAAAACTGCACGAAGCGGGCCACGACCAGGCGTATCTCTACGGCTGCGATCCCCTGGGCGACTACGGCCCTTTGAACTCGTTTTTTCTGCTCGAAGACCATCCGAACGAATACAACTTGCCGGAGGCGCCGCCTCAGCCGTTCCGCGGTCAAGGCGAGCGATACGCCGCCAGCCTGGCGGTGGGCGCGCTGCTGACCGGACTAGCCGCTGTGTTGTTCGCTCGCAAAGGATAAGGCATGGCCGACAAAGACGCCCATTACGAAGCGCCCTGGACGGAGAACTTGCGACATCGCCCCGATCCGAACCGAGTTCAACCGCTCGTAGATGGAGGGCACGCCGCAATCAGCGCCCCCCCTTGGCAGAGCAGCCCGCAGTCGCCGCCGGGCGTCTCGCTGGAGCCCCGGCGGGCCCACGCTTCGCCGCAGAGCGAGACGGGCAGCGAGAGCGAACCGTCATACTACGACGTTTCGCCTTTGAAGCGGCCGGTGTGGAAGTGGCAGATCGCCAACTATTTTTATTTCGGCGGAATGTCAGCCGGCGCTTACCTGATTGCTCGCGCAGCCGATCGGGCCGGCCGCGGCCGGCATCGCGCGGTCGCGCGAACGGGCGTCTGGGTGGCGCTGGCCGCCCTGGCGCCATGTCCGCCGCTGTTGATTGACGACCTGGGCGATCCCAAACGGTTCCATCACATGCTGCGCGTCTTCAAGCCTGCGAGCCCCATGAACCTGGGAACCTGGATGCTGACCGGTTACGGCGGCGCCTTGGCGGCCGCCGCGGCGCGTGAGCTGCTCCGCGACTTCGGCCTCGCGCCGGAAGAGGCGCCGCCGCCCGCCGGGGAGGCCGCCAAGACCTGGCTCGACGCACACGATCTGGCCGGCATTCCGCTGGCGACGACCGTCGCCGGTTATACGGGCGTGCTGTTGAGCTGCACCGCGAACCCGCTCTGGTGCAAGAACCGCTGGCTGGGGCCGTTGTTCAGCGCCAGCGCCGTCAGCACGGGCGCAGAGGCGATCAGCTTGGCGCTTGATCTGAGCCGCCGCGAGGAGCGCGAAGAACAGGACGCCTCGCAACGTGTGCTGCAGAAGATCGATTCCGCGGCGCATGTAGCCGAAGCCGTATGCATCACCGGATTCCGGCGCGAAGCCGGCGAGAAAGGCAAGTCGCTCGAGCAAGGACCCGTGAGCAAAGTGCATCGTTTCGCGACCGGCGCCCTGATTGCTTCCGAAGTATTGAAGCGTTTGCCGGTCAAAGGCAAATGGCGCAAGCCGGTCCGCATGCTGGCGGCCGCCAGCGGGCTGGCCGCCGGCTTTGCGCTGCGCTGGGCGATGGTTTACGGCGGCAAGCAAGCCGCGGATGATCCGCACACGGCCCGGCTCGTAAGCCGACCGCAACGAGGCGAGCTAGCCGGCGATGAAGCAAGAAGCAGTCTTCGCGTTTCGGCAGCGAGCGGCGCGACGGAGCAGCGATGAATGACGCGACTGAAAACACGTTTGAGGTGCTGAGATGGGACGGCCGGGACGTGCGCTTGGCGCCCGACGAACTAGCGGCCGAAGCGCCCCTCGAGATTCGCGTTCGCCGGCAGGCGGTCAGCGTGACGATGCGCACGCCCGGAAACGATGCTGAGCTGGCGGCGGGCTTTCTCATTTCCGAGGGCATCATTCGCCGTGCGTCCGACTTGCTGGCCATCGAGCATTGCCGCGCCGATGACACGGGCGGCGCCCTCAACGTCGTGCTGGCGCCGCACGTGCGATTCGATGCCAGCCGCCTGACTCGGCACGTGTTCGCCAGTTCCAGTTGCGGTCTGTGCGGCAAGGCCACGATCGAGGCCATCCAAACAGCGTTTCCGGCCGTCGACTCGTCGCAATTGTTCGGCGCCGATATGCTGGCGCGGTTGCCTGGCGCCATGCGCGCTGTGCAGGCCACCTTTGATCGGACCGGAGGGTTGCACGCCGCTGCGGCGTTTGATGCGGAAGGCAAGTTCGTCGTGCTGCACGAAGACGTCGGCCGACATAACGCCGTCGACAAGGTGATCGGGCATTGTCTGCTGAACGGCCCCTATCCGCTCGAGCGGCACGTGCTGCTTGTATCCGGCCGTGCGTCTTTTGAGATCATGCAGAAGGCATTGGCGGCGCGCGTGCCGCTGGTGGCTGCCGTTTCCGCGCCCTCCAGCCTGGCCGTTGACTTCGCCTTGGAGAGCGGTCAGACGCTCGTCGGCTTTCTGCGCGGCCGCCGCATGAATGTTTATGCTCATGCCCGCCGTATTGAATTCTCTACGGCATTTGGCTCTCGGCCGTGCGTCACTTGAAGCAGTTCTGGAGCGGTCGGATTTATATCATCCACACATGGAGCGGCGCTGAACGCAGTCATCGCCGACGATATGCATTCAGTTGAGGGCGGCCAATTCCGCGTTGCTAGCATCGCCCACGGAAACTCCGAGAGCTATCCGCGGCAGCGCCCTGTACGACCGCTCGTTGGAAGCCCACGCGGAAAAGAAGCGATCGGGTGCTAGCTCGTTCAAGCCTCAGAATGAGGCCCACGCATCGGGCGTCGCAATAAATCGCGGGTGGAAACGGGGGATGTGGTCGGTTTACGGCGTCTGACGACAGCTTTCGCGACGTTCGCCAGGTCCGAGCCGGCGAACGTTCCTAGCGCGGGTGTCGTCGTCGCGCCGTTTGGCGTTGCCTGTCTCTTGGAGGAGGCCAGCGTTTCGCAGCCCGCTTGGCGAGCCGCCGCACATGCTATCCCCTCTGGCGCCGTTCTTTCCGATCGTTCCAAAGCTGCCGGAAGTGAGGGCCGATAAGATTAGCACGTCAAAGACGCTGTGGCTGGGCCGCCTCAGTCTCCCCGACTTGCGTTGGTGTTTCCTCGCGCGCCGTCCCTGTGCCTACCTCCAACAGGCGTTCCACCAGGGGCGGCATTTTTATGCGCTTCGCGTGACCGAGCCGAGCTTCGCCGCGGATGGCAGCTATCCGAGGGGAGCAATGCACCGCGTGAGCCGCCCGCTTGGCGCCATTACGATCAATGCCTACGCCCCTCTGATGTCGGCTTGTGGCGTCGCTGACGCCGTTCGATGCCACTTGCGCGCCGAGTAATCCGCGCCCGGACGGACGTCCTGGCGGTTTGGACCTGCCGCGTCCCGTGCTGGAACAAGGCGTTCGGCGGGCCGCGGCGCCAATGCACGTCGATTGCACAGGGGGACGCCTCCATTCAGTCCCTCATATCTCCGCGCCTTTGTCGAACTGCTGTTCGTCTTCTCGAATGCCGCCCATGCCGCCGCCGACGTGGCGGTAGTCATCGATCAGCTCGATCGAGCGCAGGAATTTGACCATCTTGAAGCCCAGTTTGGTTTCGAACCGGGGACGCAACGGGGCGCCGTGTTGAAGCGGGAGCGGCGCGCCGTTGAGTTCGTAGGCCAGAATGGTCTGCGGATGCCGGCCGATCTTGAGATCAATGCACTCGTAGTATTGCCGGCCCGTCTTCTCGTGCATGCCGAACGAGCGAAACACCAGATACCGCGCGCCGGGCAGCGGATGGCAGCGGTCGAGGATTTCGCTCACGCGCACGCCGCCCCAGCGGCCGATCGAAGTCCAGCCCTGGATGCAGTGGTGCAGCGTGTTCTGTTCTTGCTTGGGCATTTGCCTCAGCTCGGCGAGCGAAAGCTGCAGCGGGCGCTCCACCATGCCGTTGATCTCCAGCCGGAAGTCTTCGAAGCGGTTGGCCAGCAGACGCTCATAGGCGTCGTCATCCCCTTGGGCCTGCGGATACGCCGAGATGGGCGGATAGCCGTTCGTGCGAAAGTAGGGCGATCGTTCGTCGAGCGGATAATCCTGAGCCGAATATAATCGGTGGAGCGTAATGTGGCGCAACGGATCAACCAGTCCGGCAAGCAGATAATGCATCGGTCGTTTCCAATGGCTGCTGGCCAG
>DASZUP010000206.1:0-7697 GCA_035547635.1 Pirellulales bacterium | reverse complement strand
AGACGTGGGGCGCCGCTTAAACTTGAATTTTACCCAGACCGCCAGTTTGACGATAGGGCGGTTCCGTCACGCGTAGCCTGTAGCGGAACTCGTGAGAGTTCCGTCCATCTCGCGCGACGAAACGTGCCAAGGCGGTCGCAGGACGCCAACGCCGCTCATCGGAATCTTCACAGCTTCCGCTACGCGTGCGCGCTCTCTGGCATCTCGGGGCTTGTTTTCCCCTGGACAGAATTGAGACCAGCGGGCGAAAATGGCGACCATGTCCGAAGAAGATTTCGATCTCGATTCGCTGGCCGCCTATCTGCATCTGAGCGTCGCTCAGGTCGCCCGGCTGGCTGAACGCGACAAATTGCCGGGGCGGCGCATCGCCGGTCAGTGGCGGTTTTCGCAGGCGGAAATCCACCATTGGCTGGAGGAGCGGATCGGCCTCTCGGCTGAAGACGAATTGGTCCGTGTTGAAAACGTGCTGCAGGCTTCCGCCGGTCCCGACGCCGGCGAGCAAGTTTCGATCGCTGCCATGCTGCCGCTCGAAGCGATCGAAATCCCGCTTGCGGCACGGACGCGCAACTCCGTGATCAACACGATGGTCGAGGTGGCCGCGCGGACGGGCTGGCTGTGGGATCCGCCCAAGATGGCCGAGGCGGTCAGCAATCGCGAGGACATGCATCCGACCGCCTTGGAAAATGGCGTGGCCTTGATGCACCCGCGGCGACCGATGCCCAGCATTCTGGGGCAGGACTTTCTGGCTTTAGGTCGCACGGATAAGGGGATCCCTTTCGGCGGCAGCCGCGGCACATTGACCGATCTGTTTTTCTTGATCTGCTCGATCGACGATCGCGGCCACTTGCAAACGCTCGCCCGGCTGAGCCGCTTGATCGCCGCCCCCGACTTTTTGGACTCGCTACGCGCCGCGCCCGACGCGCGCTCGGCGCGCGAGGTCATCGAACATGCCGAACTGGCGCTGGCCACATAATGGGCGAGTCAGAAATCGGAAGTCGGAAGTCGGAGGCGTCGGGTTCCGGCCACCCTTGGGAGAGTTCCGACTCAGGTGATTCCGAATCCGTCGTGGTGCTGTTCGTCGGCGGCTGCGATCACGACGAGTTTCGACCTGCCTTAACGACGCTGGGCTCGCAGTGCCGGCTCGCGATGCGCGTCGACGTCGCAACCGCCCTGGACTGGCTTCGAGCGTCTGAACAGTCGCCGGCATTGATTGTGTTGGCGCAGGCCCGGCCGGGACAGATTGCCGCGGAAGACGTGGATCGCCTGCGAGCCGCCGCGCCGCTGGCAAGGTTCGCCGCGTTGCTCGGCAGTTGGTGCGAAGGCGAGACGCGCACCGGCAAGCCATGGCCCGGCGTGGTTCGGGTTTACTGGCATCAGTGGACTCGATTGGCGCCCGAGATCGCGGCTTTGCAAGCCGGTCGCGCGTCTGCCTGGAGCCTGCCTGCCACGGCCAGCGACGAGGAGCGATTGCTCTGGTCGGCTTCGCAAGACGATTTGAAACAGCAAGGCCTGGCTGCGATTGTCAGCGATGACTTTGCTCTGGCCCATTGCTTGATCGACGCCTGCCGCTTGCGAGGCCTGGCCGCTGTTTGGTTCTCTCGCGAGCGCCTCGGCGCGTTGCAGGGCGCCGATTACCTGCTCTGGGATGTCGCCTCGGATGGCGAAGCGACGGACGAGCTCGAGCGCGCCGCCGCGGCCTTTCCGCAAAGCAGGATTTTCGTGTTGGCCAACTTTCCTCGCGGAGAAGACCAGCGGCGCTGGCAATCGGCCGGTGCTGAGGCGGTGCTGGCCAAACCGCTGCTGCTGGCCGATCTTTTTGCGCGTCTGGAGAAGGCGTCGCCGCAAGACGCGCCGGCTGCCCGGGGCCGTTGACGCCCGCATTCCCGCGATGCTTGCGTCGAGCGGGGCGTGTGGTACAACCCTGAGGGAGATTTCCGTCCTTTTTTCCAGAGAATCATGATGAGCGACGTACGCGACTTTGGCGCTGCCGGCGACGGCCGCACGGACGATACCGAGGCGGTCGAACATGCTCTCAAGGAGGGCGACGGAACGCTCTATTTCCCGCCGGGAGATTACCTGCTGACCCGCACCGTGAAGGTCGAGCTGGCCGAGACGGGCCGCTTCGGCATTCAAGGAGCGGCGGGCGCCGCCAAGCTCCTGATGGCCGGCGCCGGCCCGGCGTTCCATCTGGTCGGCACGCACCTGAAGTCTGCCGATCCGACGGGGTTCAAGCCGGAGATCTGGAACCGCGAGCGAATGCCGACCGCCATGAATATCGAGATCGAAGGCCGCCACCGTCAGGCGAGCGGTTTTCTGCTCGAAGGCACGATGCAGCCGACGTTCGAAGGCGTATTGCTCCGCGAGCTGCACCACGGCATCCACGTCCTGGGCCGCGCACGCAACGTGCTCGTTTCGCACTGCCATATTTACAACAATCGCGGCATCGGCGTGTTTTTTGACAAGCTGAATCTCCATCAGGCGATCATCGTCGGCTCGCATATCAGCTATTGCAAGCAAGGCGGCATCAAGATCGTCGGATCAGAGATCCGCAACCTGCAGATCACCGGCAACGACATCGAGTACAACTTCGATTTGGAAGCTGAAGCTTCCGCCGATATCTGGATCGACTCCAGCGCCGACGGCTCGAGCGTTCGCGAGGGGACGATCGTCAGCAACACGATCCAGGCCAAATACAGTCCCGGCGGGGCGAACGTGCGGATCGTCGGCTACAACGCCGAGCAGAATCACAAGGCCGGCATGTTCACCATCTCGGACAACCTGATCGGCAGCCAGGAGATCAACGTGCACCTGGTCGCCTGCCGCGGGGTGGTCGTTTCGGGCAACGTGATCTACAGCGGCCACCAGCGCAATGTGCAGCTCGACGGCTCGCGGAACATCGTGATCGGCCCCAACAGCTTCGACCATAACCCCGACTACGGCACGCGCGAGCTGTGTACAGGCGTTCGTCTGGCCGACAGCCGCGATTGCACGTTGACCGGCGCCATTTTGCACGATTGCCAGGCCGGGCAGCACACCGTGGCCAATGCCAAGCCGATCGAACGTCAAGGCTTGCTGGAGATTGTGCGCTGCGAGCGCATCAACGTCAGCGGCTGCCAGGTGCTCGATGGTCAGCCGTACGGTATTTACGTGGAGAAGTCCAACCGAGTCAGTATTACCGGCACGAGCGTGCTGGAAACGCGGGACGAAGCCCGGGCTCGCGCCGCCCTTCGCTGGACGGGCGACGGCCGGGGTAACCTGCTCGCCGCAAACACGCTGGCCCCCGGCATTGACGGCGCGGTCAGCATTGATGAGAAGGCCGGCGTCAAGCAGGGCGACAATCTGCTCGAGTAATGACCAGGTCGTGCATGCTTACGGCTTTGGGCTTGTGACCTGGATTTGCTGGCAAGGTCTCCAAGCGGCCTTTAGCGACCGGGGGCTCTCTGTCCAGCCGACGGTCGGCCTGCTGATTCTTGGCGCGGCGGCGGCCAACGGTTTCAGCGCGGCGTACGAAGTCGTCGAGTCCATCGCCACGATCACGTTACCAGGCGACGCCCGCGTAGCAGAAGCGCCCCCCGGGCGTGACTTGCCGGGAGACGCAAAAAGAGCAGCATGCAGTGCAGAGCGAGAGAGGCCTCTATCGAGGGGCGCTTCGCCCGCCGCCATGCCGGGGCGGCGCAACTTCGACGCGTACGGCGCCGCATGGGTTAATTCCGACGCGGCGTTGCGACGTCCTCAAGCAAGCGCGGCGGCCACCGGAACACTGGCGACGTCGACATTGTCCACAAACTGCAGGACTCCGGCCACACGGCGGCAGCAATTCTGGCATAGTTGCTTCTCGTAGAAGGTATGAACGCGGCCCCGCAAGGTAACGGTTCCGTTCTTCGCTTCGACTTCCAAGTTTCGCAGGCCAGGCACGTGCCGGCCGACGAGATAGCTTACCACCCTCCGTTCCAGATCTCGATCTGCGGTGTTGGCCGTGTGTTTCTCGTCGACGAAATGTGATGACGTCCGCTGCATGTGGTCAATTCCTCCTGTATTGATTAAGGACGGCCACCTAGTTTGCAATCACTGTGCCAATTGTGATAGATCAGTTTTCCTGCCGCAGTCATATCGCCCTAAAGCTCAGCGATGTGAGGAGTTAGCAGCAAATTGCGAGCGGAGTCGACAAACCGTCGGCGCGGCCGATCTTGAAAAAATGCGCGCCGGATGTGCAAGCGGCGATCAGTTGCGCGGCCAAAGCGGTCGCTGCCTGCCCGTTTCCTCAGCAGGTTAACCTCGGCCGCAACCCGCGGTTTCTCTTAAGGAGCAAACTGCGCGTTTTACCTAAGCTGCTCCGCTTCTGGGCGTTTGACGCTTGAAAGGCCTCGTCTTATGATGCGGCAGCCGACCCCGGCAGGGACCCGCGGCGCGTGAGATGCGCCCCTGCAACTCGTCCCGTCTCGCTTGCCTATTGAGGATGCAATGCCCCAGACCAAACAACTGATTCGCGTTGGACATAGCCCTGACCCTGACGATGCCTTCATGTTCCACGCGTTGGCGAACGACAAGATTGACACGGGCGATTTCGAGTTCCGGCACGAGTTAGTCGACATTGAAACGCTCAACCAGCGAGCATTTTCGGGCGAACTGGAGCTGACCGCCGTCAGCGTTCATGCTTATGCGTTTCTGACCGACAAGTACGCACTTTGCCCCTGCGGCGCCAGCATGGGAGATCAATACGGGCCGATGGTAGTCGCCCGGGAGAAGCTCTCGCTGGATGACTTGCGGGCCAAAACCATTGCCGTGCCCGGCAAGCTGACGACCGCGTTCCTGGCCTTGCGGCTCTGCCTGGGCGCCGACTTTCGCTCTGTGATTGTTCCCTTTGACGAAATCCTCGACGCCGTGGAAGCCGGGCAGTATCAAGGCCAAACCATCGACGCCGGGTTGATTATCCACGAGGGGCAGCTCACCTATGGCGACCGCCAACTCGAATTGGCCATCGACACCGGAAAGTGGTGGTTTGAGGAAACCGGCTTGCCCTTACCGCTGGGCGCCAATGCCATTCGCAAGGACCTCGGTCCCGAGGTGATGAAAGAGGTCAATCGTCTGCTCAATGAGAGCATCCGCTACGGGCTTGAGCATCGCCAGGAAGCGCTCGACTACGCCTTGCAATACGGCCGCGATCTCGATCGGAGCAAGGCGGATACGTTCGTCGGCATGTACGTCAACGATTGGACGCTCGATTTCGGACCGCGCGGCCGCCAGGCCGTGGCGGAGCTGCTCGCTCGCGGTCACGCTGCCGGCGTCATTCCGAAGCTGATTGAGCCCGAATTCATCGACTGAGGTCGCCTGCGCGCAATATCTCACATGCCTCCTCCCGAACGAACGCCCGCGGTCCGATCCTGGATATCGATCGCGCTGGCACTGTTCGTGGGAGTGTTCTTATTTGCGATGCTGTTTCTGCTGACCGGGGGGGCCGCGGCGGCCATCGCCGGCGCCGGCATCGTGGTCTTTGTCGTCGCCGGCTTTCACTATTTTGTCTGGGGCTGGTGGCTGAGCGCTCTGATCAAGCGGGATGTGGCGGAAGAAGAAGCGGAAGACAGCGATCCAGACTCCCGCTAACCCGCTTTGCACACCGAACGGCCGAGGCGAAGCGCAAACATAACGGCGGCAATCGATTGCAGGAAAACACACTAACCCGAAGCGCGAGCGAGGGATGGCAGTCGCCGCGAGGCGACGCTTCGCTCCTGGCTTGCACTTCGGGTGGGCGTCGGCCGTGCGCAATCCGGGCTAAGGACATGACCGGGCTCGCGGCCGACGCCGTCACCCCTGCCTTTTGCGTTAATCAGGCAAAATGCTTCGCGCAGGAAAAACGCGCGAACTTGCGGTCCCGAGGGAAATGAGGCGAGTCGGCGAACGTTCGCAGTTTCGCCGTTGTTTTCGCGAAGCCTTCGCTTCCGCCTCTCCTCTGTCCCTGTCCCCCAATCGTTGTTAAACTTTCCGCCCTGCGCTGGGCGACTGCCGTCAGGGAAAGCTGGTCAGGGAGGACCATTGTGAAGTTAGTTGCGCTGATCGAAGCCCCTGACCACGTCTGCTTTCGTTACCGCATCCAAGCTTTTGCCGCCGCGCTTGCGCGGCGCGACTGGCAGCTTGAAGCGCTGCCACTGGCCAAGAGCGGCTTTCGACGCGTCGCCCAGTTACGTAGCGTGACCACGGCCGATGCCGTGATTCTCCAACGCAAGCTATTGCCGCCCTGGCAATTGTGCCTGCTGCGAAATTCAGCCCGAACGCTGATCTACGACTTCGACGACGCTTTGTTCCACCGCGACAGTTATCATCCCAAAGGCACGCAAAGTTGGCAGCGCTGGGCGTATTTCTGGGCCACGATCTATGCGGCCGACGCAGTCACCGCCGGCAACGCCTTTCTCCGCGACCAGGCCGCCGCCTTCGTTCCTGGCGAAAGAGTTCATTACTTTCCCACTTGCGTCGAACCTGAGCGATACCCGATCGCGAAGCACGAGCGACAAGGCGGAGAGATCAAGCTGGTCTGGATTGGCCAACGGAGCACGCTGCCGAGTTTGTCTCTGGCGCGAGCTCATCTGGTCGCCGCCGCGGCAAAACTGCCTGGCTTGCAGTTGAAAGTCGTATCGGACGCCTTTCCTGAACTCGAGGGCGTGACCGTATTGCGGAAAACCTGGTCGTCGCAGTGCGAAGCCGCTGAATTAGCCGAAGCCGACATCGGCGTCAGTTGGCTGCCCGACGATCCATGGAGCCGAGGAAAGTGCGGACTGAAGGTGCTGCAGTTCATGGCGGCAGGCCTGCCGGTGATTGCCAATCCGGTTGGCGCCAACTGTGAGATGGTCGTTGCTGGAGAAACCGGGTTTCTAGCGAGCACGCCGGATGAGTGGGCCGTAGCGATTCAGCGGTTGGCGGTCGATCCGGAACTGCGCGCGCGCATGGGCGCCGCCGGACGTCGTCGCGTCGAGCGGGAATACAGCGTGGCTCGCTGGTCGGAGGACTTCGTCCAGCGGTTGAACTCGCTAGCCGGAGCCGACGTAAAAGCCGCCAGGCAACGTCAGCTTGCCGGTCGCGGCCGGTCGACGGTATGGGAGGCGGCTCGTTGAACCTGTATTGCAGGCCCTTGAATCGCAAGCGACTTTCGGCCGCGCTGGCGGTCTGTCTGGCGGTTTGGGGTTGCGCCGGATTACCGCGCTCGACGGCGACGCTTCCCGGCAAGCACACGCTGGTGCTCGACCCACTGATCGTTTATAGCGACTTTCCGATGCCGCCCCACCATCGCTTGCTGGACGATCTGGTCCTGGAGCGTATCGAACTGTTGGGGAAACTCGGCTTGCCGAAGAAGGAAGAGCCGGTCCATATCTACCTGTTCGAGTCCGAACAGCGGTTCCACGAGTTCATGGACCAGCACTTTCCCGACTTTCCCGTCAGGCGTGCGTTCTTTGTCGAGACCGACACGCGGTTGACCGTTTATGCCCATTGGGGCGACCGGGTGGCGGAAGACTTGCGACATGAAGTGGCTCACGGCTACTTGCACGCCGTCGTGCCTAACCTGCCGCTGTGGCTGGATGAAGGGTTGGCCGAGTATGCGGAGGTTCCTCGCGGCGACTCCGGTTTGAATCGGCCGCACGTGCAGCTCTTGCTGGAGAACTTGAGCACGCACGGCTGGCGCCCCGATCTCGATCGGCTGGAGCGCATCG
>DASZUP010000205.1:0-4838 GCA_035547635.1 Pirellulales bacterium | reverse complement strand
CCGGATTGTTCTTGTATCAAGGGGCGCAGTTCCTGGGCGTGGCCACGATCGTGGTCTACGCCGGCGCGATCCTGGTGACGTTCTTGTTCGTACTAATGCTCGCTCAGCCCAAGGGGCTCACCTCGTACGATCGCGTGAGCTGGGAGGGGATGCTCTCGGCCGCGACCGGCGCCGTGCTCGTAGGCTTGCTGAGCGCGATCATCTTCGCAACGCCGTCGGCCGAACCGACGGAGAACGCAACGGGCATTGCCGTCGACGCAATTGCCCCAGCCGATCGCGATGCGGAGATTCTCAGCCCGCAGCACATGGCGCACCTGGGCGGCCAACTTTTCAGTCGGCATCTGATCGCCGTCGAAGTGGCGGGCACGCTGCTGTTGGTCGCGCTGGTCGGCGCGGTGGCGATCGTCGCCCAAGGCAAGCAAGCCGCCCGAATCGAGGAGGGCCGCCAAGTTGGATGAAGTTCAGTTACTGCATCGCTTCCTGATGGTCGGCGCCTTGCTCTTCAGCATCGGGCTGGTCGGTTTCTTGAGCCGCCGGAACATGATCGTGATGTTCCTGGCCGCCGAAATGATGCTGCAAGGCATCTCGGTGAGCCTCGTCGGCTGGGGCCGCTTCCACAACGATTGGGGCGGGCAAGTCCTGGTGATTTTCATATTGGCCGTCGCGGCTTGCGAGGCCGGCATTGCGCTGGCGCTGGTGTTGATGCTGTTCCATCGCAGCGGCAAGCTCGACGTGGCCGTCTGGCAATCGATCCGCGAATCGAACCAGCCGAAATTCGTCGATCAGCAATTGCCCGAGGAACCGCTCAAGGTCGAGCATTGGCCCGTGTTGCCGCACTCGGGAGTCAAGCCCGAGCTGCCTGTCGAGGAGATGATCCACCGCAGCCATGTTTAGTACTGCAACCTTATTGGTGCTCATTCCGGCGCTGCCTCTGGCTGCGACGCTGTTGGTCGGCTTGGCGGGCTTCAGGCTGCTCAAGGAGCGCAGCCACATCCCGGTGATCGCCGCGCTTGTGGCGTCGTTCGTGTTCAGCTTGTTCTTGCTTCGCGACGTGATGCGCGAGACAGGGCACGAAGAAGGCTACGCTTCGGTCGGGGTTGAAAAGCTGGTGCGGCTGTGGACCTGGGCCGATCTGGAAAACGCCTACAGCCTCGGCGACCAGGGCGAGGGCGCCCAGCGGCCGTTTGCGATCGACGTCACGTTGCGCGCCGATCCGCTGACGGCGATCATGCTCTCGATGGTCACGTTCATTTCGACGCTGGTCGCAATCTACGCCGTCGGCTACATGCACGGCGACCCAGGCTACCCGCGGTTCTTCGCCTACGTGTCGCTGTTCGTATTTTCGATGACGATGCTGGTTTCGGTCAGCAACTTCGTCTTGCTCTATGTGTTCTGGGAAGCGGTCGGCTTGTGCAGCTATTTGCTGATCGGCTACTGGTACGAGAAGCCTGAGGCTGCGGCGGCCGGCAAGAAGGCGTTTCTGGTCAACCGCATCGGCGATTTCGGCTTTGCGCTCGGGCTGTTCCTAATCTGGACGACCTACGGCACGCTGAACTTTCACGACGTCGGCGCTGGCGGCCAATTGATTTCAGCGTCGGAATCGAATGAAGCCGCCGAGGTCGCCGTGCCAGGCGTGTTGGGCCAATCGCGGCTCAGCGATCCAGCCAAGGGCTATGTCGGCGGCGGCGTGGCGCTGGCGATTTGCCTCTGCTTGTTGGCCGGCGCCTGCGGCAAGAGCGCTCAATTTCCGTTGCACGTCTGGCTGCCCGACGCGATGGAAGGCCCGACGCCCGTCAGCGCGTTGATCCACGCGGCGACGATGGTCACGGCCGGCGTCTACATGTGTACGCGCTGTACTCCGCTCTTCGCCGCGTCGCCCGAGGCGCAAGCCGCGGTGGCCGTGGTCGGCGGGTTCACCGCGCTCTTGGCCGGGTTGATCGCCTTGACGCAAAACGACCTGAAACGCGTGATGGCCTATTCGACCGTCAGCCAACTCGGCTATATGTTCCTCGGCGTCGGCACGGGATTGCTCACTGGCATCAGCGCCGGCATGTTCCACCTGTTCACGCACGCGTTCTTCAAGGCGCTGTTGTTCCTCGCCTCGGGCAGCGTGATGCACGCCATGGGCAATACCAGCGACATGCAGAAGTTCAGCGGCCTGCGGCGAATCATGCCCTGGACGCACTGGACTTTTCTGGCTGGCGCGCTGGCTTTGTGCGGGGTGTTTCCTTTCGCCGGCTTTTACAGCAAAGACGCCATCCTGGCGGCCGTGCACGATCGCGGCCACGACGACATCGTGCTCTTGGCCGGCTCGTCGCTGGAGTTCTCCTTGTACACGGTCTTGTACTACGCCGGCATGTTCACGGCCTTCTTGACGGCTGTTTATACCTTCCGCGCCTACTTCATGACGTTCCACGGCGAGACGCGCGTCGCCCCCGAAGCCGGGCATCACGCACACGAATCGCCCTGGTCGATGGTCGGGCCGCTAGCGATTCTGGCCGTCTTCTCTCTTGGCGTGGGGTGGGCGGTAAGCGGGAACGAGGCGAGCCACCACCAACCATTTGGCGGCCTTCTACACCACACGCCCTCGTTGGCCTATAGCGGCCTGGCCGCCGGCTCGCACGATGAAGCGGGCCATTTGCAGGTCGAAGCGACCAGCTTGATTCTCGCTCTCTGCGGAATCGGCATCGCCGCGTTCTTGTACTTGGGCGAACGCCGCCAGGTCGAAGAAGTCAGCTTTTGGATGCGGGCGCTCCGGCTCTATCAAGTGTCGTTCTATAAGCTCTCGTACAACAAGTTCTACATCGATCAGATTTACAACGCCCTCGTCGTCGCGCCCTTGCGATTGCTGGCCAACGTGTCGTATTGGTTCGACGAGAAAGGGATCGACGGCCTGGTGAATCTCGCCGGGCGCGTGCCGACCGCCTTTGGCGCCATGCTGCGGCCGCTGCAAAACGGGCTCGTGCAGTTCTACGCCTTAGCCATGATGCTCGGGCTCGTCGTACTGATCGGCACGCTCTTGATGTGGCCGGCGTCGTGAAGAAACAGGAGCTAAGAGTCAGACGCTAGAAAAGGATATGCAACAACCTACTCCCTCTCCCTCCGGGAGAGGGCCGGGGTGAGGGCGAACCCGACAACTCTCTGCGCCCCGATCACTGTGCCCAGAAAATCGATCGTCAACCACGACTTACAAACCCACAAACAGCCTTCGCATGCCGACCCTCTTACTCTTGACCGTCTTCCTGCCCCTCGCCGGGTCGGCGTTGATCTGGATCTTGGCCGAAGCCGGCCAGTCGGTCGCGCGGCGTATCGCGCTGGCCGTTAGCCTGCTTACGCTCGGCATGGCGGGTTGGCTGGCGTATAAGTTCCCGGCCGAAGGGAGCGAAGTTTTCGAAGCCGCCTGGCTGGCCAAAGCGTCGGGCATCGATGTCAGTTTCAGCCTTGGCTTGGACGGGTTGAGCGTTTGGTTCTTCGGCTTAAGCGCGCTGTTGACGCTGACCTCGATCCTGGTCAGTTGGGAGGCAATTTCCGATCGGGCGCCGGCGTTCTATTCGCTGTTGTTGCTCTTGGAATGCGGCATGCTCGGCGTGTTCGCAGCGCGCGATCTGATTTTGTTCTACATCTTCTTCGAGTTCACGCTGATCCCGCTGTTTTTCCTGATCGGCATCTGGGGGAGCGAAGACCGTCGCTACGCGGCGATCAAGTTTTTCTTGTTCACGCTGGCCGGCAGCATGCTCACCTTCTTGGGCCTGCTGGCGATCGTGATTTGGGATTCGTACCAGTCGCCTGATGGAACGCTCACGTTTTCTATTCCCACGCTGGTCAAACACTTGCGGGCCGATCCGCTCGATCCGACGGTTCAACTTTGGATCTTCTTGGCCTTGTTCGCCGGGTTTGCGATCAAGGTGCCGCTGTTTCCGCTGCACACCTGGCTGCCGCTGGCCCATACGCAGGCCCCGACGGCCGGCAGCGTGCTGTTGGCCGGCATCCTGCTGAAGATCGGCACATACGGCTTTCTGCGGTTCAGCATGCCGCTCTTGCCCGATGCGACGGCGGCCTGTTTACCGTGGCTGTTGTGGCTCTCGGTGATCGGCATCGTCTATGGCGCCCTGTTGGCTTTGGCGCAGAGCAACATCAAGAAGCTGATCGCCTATTCCAGCGTGAGCCATCTCGGCTTTTGCATGCTCGGGCTGTTCGCCCTGAACAAGCCGGGCTTGTACGGCGGCGTGCTGCAATCGGTTAACCACGGCCTGTCGACCGGCGGGCTGTTCGCCATCGTGGGCATGATCTACGAACGCTACCACACTCGCGAGATCGCCGATCTCGGCGGATTGGCCAAACGGCTGCCGCTGCTAGCGACATTCATGATGCTGTTCACGCTATCGAGCATCGGGCTGCCGGGCATGAACGGTTTCGCCGGCGAGTTTTTGGTGCTGACCGGCATGTTCCAGCGCGGCTATGCCGAGGCGTCGCCCGCTTACGCCGCGCAGTGGCTGGCGATCGCCGTCCTGGCCGTGTCGGGCGTGGTGCTCGGCGCGTGGTACATGCTGTGGCTGATCGAACGCGTCTTTTTCCGCAAGCTTCGCGAACCGGCCCATCACAGCCACGAGGCGCCGATTCGCGACATGTCGCTGCGAGAAGGGTTGGCCTTGGCGCCGCTGTTGGTCTTCGTCTTCTGGATCGGCTTGGCGCCGCAGCATTTCTTAGGGCCGATGAGCCAGGATCTCGACCAGGTTTTGAACATCACCGCCGAACCGTTGGCCAAGCGATACGGTCCGCCGCTCGAACGGCCCGTCGCTCGGCGAGCGGGAGGCGTGAGCCTCCCGGTGGCGTCGCGC
>DASZUP010000204.1:0-11619 GCA_035547635.1 Pirellulales bacterium | reverse complement strand
GAAGCCGGGTGGTCGGAGCCGCCCGGCTTCTTTTATGCGCGTTGCGGCCCACCTCGCTGTTGACCACCTTGCCGTTGAATTGAGCTGCGGGGTCAACGATACTAGGCGGCATGCAAACTCACCGCTTTTTACCGTGCTTAACGTTCGCGTTGCTCGTAGCCACGCTCTCCGCGGCGGAGCCCGCGCCGCCGACGCAACTCGACCACTCGCAACTGATGGTCTACCTGGACGACGCCGGCCGGCCCCAGCCGGTGAAAACTGCGGCCGACTGGGCCGTTCGCCGGCGGCAGATCCTGGCCGGCATGCAGCAGGCCATGGGGCCGTTGCCCAAGTTCGAGCGGCAAACGCCGCTCGATCCGCGCGAGACCGAACGCGTCGAGGACGACGGCGTAGTGCGGATCAAGCTATCCTTCGCCTCGGCGGACAACACGGGCGATCGCGTGACGGCGCACCTCTACCTGCCCGCCGGGTTGAAGCCGGGCGAGCGGCGAGCGGCCATGCTGGCGCTGCACCCGACCGGCGCCCAGGGCAAGGACATTGTGGCCGGATTGGGCCGGGCGAATCGAGGCTATGGCTTGGAGTTGGCTCAGCGCGGCTATGTGGTGCTGGCGCCCGATTATCCTTCGTTCGGCGAACTGGCCGACTACGACTTCGCCGCCGATCCGTATGTGTCCGGCACGATGAAGGGGATTGTCAATCACATGCGCGGGGTTGACTTGCTGCAGTCGCGCGCGGAAGTGGCTCCGGAGCGGATTGGCGTCATCGGCCATTCCTTGGGCGGCCACAACGCGATGTTCGTCGGCGTGTTCGACGAGCGTCTCAAGGTCGTGGTTTCCAGTTGCGGCTGGACGCCGTTTCACGACTATTACGGCGGCAAGCTGAAAGGCTGGACCAGCGATCGCTACATGCCGCTGATCCGCGACCAGTACGGGCTTGATCCCGACCGCGTGCCGTTCGACTTTTACGAGGTGGTCGCCGCCCTGGCGCCGCGAGCTTTCTTTTCCGCTTCGCCCGAGCGCGACAGCAACTTCGAAGTGGCCGGCGTGCGCCGCGCCGAACCCAAAGCCCGAGAAGTTTATGAACTACTCGGCGCAGGGAATCGGCTGGTCGTCCGGTATCCGCAGTGCGAGCACGACTTTCCGCCCGACGTGCGGCGCGAGGCCTACGAGTTCATCGACAAGATTCTCGAGCATTCGCCGTCTCGTTAGGTGCAAGCTGCGTTAGTCGCGGCTTTGCGCCCGCGACAGCAGGTAAAGCAGCGTGAGCAGGCTTTGCAGCGTCGCCGCCACGTACGTCCAGGCCGCCGCGTCGAGCACCTTTCGGACGTAGTACAGCCCGTCCTGGTCGATGATCCCCAGCGACACCAACTGCTGCTTGGCTCGCGTGCTGGCATTGAATTCGACCGGCAGATTGACCAGTTGGAAGAACACCACGCAGCCGAACAGCGCGATGCCGACCAACAGCAGCGGCTTAATGTGCAGCAGCAAACCCGCGAAGAACAGGATCATGCTGAAACCGCTGCCGAAGTTGGCGGCCGGCACGGCCGCATTGCGGACTACGAGCGGCGCATAGTTGGCGGCGTGCTGCAAGGCGTGACCTGCTTCGTGCGCAGCGATGCCCACCGCCGCCAACGTGCGGCTCTGGTAGACCTCGTTGCTCAGCCGCAACACGCGATGGCTGGGATCGTAATGATCGGTCAACTGACCGGGAATCATTTCGATATCGACGTTCTGCAGCCCTGCCGAGTCGAGCACGTGCCGGGCCGCCGCCGCGCCGCTCAGAGGCGCCGCCTTGCGCTGCGCCGCGGCGTAGGTCGAGCGGACCTTCATCTGGGCCCACATCGCCAGCAACAGCGCCGGCGCGATGTACAGGAAATACTTGATGTCAAACATCATGAACATGGGTTCGATTTTCTCTTTCTGTGTAGCGGAACTCGTGAGAGTTCCGTGCGTCTCTCGTGATTCAAGGCGCCGAGGCAGTTCCCCGGAATCTTCACAGATTCCGCTACTGCAACGTCTCGCGAAGCTCGACTTGCGCTAACTGTTTTTTCGTACCTGCCGCCGATTTCTTGCCCCACGTTGATATTCTACGCCTTCTACGTGATTTCGGCGAAGGCGGTTCCCGCTGTTTAGATGCTGTCGCTGCAACTTATTGTCAGGAAATGGCTTCTGACGCAAGGGCGGTTCCGGACCCGCGACACGCTGGCAGAAAAGGAGTGGTCGCGGGCTTGGTAACGCGCGAGTTGGACATCAGAATAAAGACTAAGCGGCGGAAGCCGGCAATTCAGCAGCGCAAAACCCGAGCATGGCCCGAGAAGCGGCCCGAGAAGTGATTGTGCAGCAGCACCTCTTAGAGCAGACCCACGAGCAACTGCAGGCCTGGACGGCCGAACAGGGGGCGCCTGCCTACCGCGCCGGCCAGATCCGCCGCTGGCTGTTTGAACGACGGGCAGGCAGTTTCGACGACATGACGGACCTGCCCAAGGCGCTGCGCAGCCGCCTGGCCGAGGATTTTCGCCTCTGGACTGCCGCCATCTCCGTTCACCAGCAGGCGGGCGACGGCACGGAAAAGCTGCTGTTGCAATTGCACGACGGCCAGCAGATTGAATGCGTGCTGATCCGCGAGGGAAGCCGACGAACGATCTGCATCAGCACGCAAGTCGGTTGCGCCATGGGCTGCGTATTTTGTGCCAGCGGCCTGGACGGCGTGGCTCGCAACCTGTCAACGGGCGAAATCCTGGAGCAGATGCTGCAGCTCAACCGGCTGTTGAGCCCGGATGAACGGCTCAGCCACATCGTCGTGATGGGCATGGGCGAACCGCTCGCCAATCTCGATCGCTTGTTGCCGGCGCTCGAAATTGCTTCCAGCCCGACGGGGCTGGGCATCAGCGCTCGGCGGATCACCATCTCGACCGTCGGTCTGCCGCCGGCTTTGGACCGCCTGGCGGAGAAAGACTGCCATTATCACCTGGCGGTATCGCTGCACGCGCCGAATGACGCCTTGCGGAACCAGTTGGTTCCGGTCAACGCCAAGACCGGAATCGCGCCGATCCTGGCGGCGGCGGACCGCTACTTCGAACATACGGGCCGCCGCCTGACGTTCGAGTACGTGCTGCTCGGCGGGCTGAACGATGCACCGCAGCACGCCCGTGAACTCGTTCAACTGCTGCGCGGAAAGACGGCCCTGCTGAATGTCATTCCTTACAATCCGGTGGCGGGGCTCCCTTATCAAACGCCTTCGGACGCGGCGTTGAAGCAGTTCCTGGAAATCCTCACGCGGGGCGGCGTAAACGTGCAGGTGCGGCAGCGCAAGGGAGACAAGATCGACGCGGCATGCGGGCAATTGCGGCGTTCGCGTCTGGCCGCCGCCCCTGCTGAGCGGATTTCCGACAGAACTTTGCCGGCTGGGCGGGGTTAAATCTTGCGGACGGGAGGAAGCAGGCTTGGCCCTTAGCGAATCATCCGCTCAGAACTACGCCTTGAGCGATCCCGACGTGCGGCTGATGCTGCAGGTGCGCGACGGCAGCGCCGACGCGTTCGAAGAGTTGATGCTGCGCTATCAAGGCCGCCTGGTGACGGTCCTGGAACACCTGCTCGGCAAGCGCGAACAGGCTGAAGATTTGGCGCAAGAGACGTTTTTGCGAGTCTACCGCTCGCGGCTGAACTATCGCCCTGACTCGAAGTTCTCCACCTGGCTGTTCGCAATTGCCAACAACCTGGCATTGAACGCCAGGCGCTCGCAGTCGCGGCGCCGGGAAGTCAACCTGGGGCCTACCGAGAGCGGAGCGTTGGGCCCGGCGCCCTTGGACCAGATTGCCCAAGCGGCAAGCGGGCAAATGCCCGCCAGGCAATTGGACAGGGCGGAAATGCGAGACGTCGTGCAGTTGGCGATCAGTACGCTCAACGACCGGCAGCGTCTGGCGGTGCTGCTCAGCAAGTTCGAAGAAATGAGTTACGCCGACATTGCCGAAACCATGGAAATGTCTCCGCAGGCGATCAAGTCGCTGCTGTCGCGGGCGCGCGAAAACCTGCGAGCGGTGCTGGAGCCTTACCTTCAACGAGGCGACCGCCCGGCGGCGATCGAACCATGAACGAACCCACCACCGAACCGGGCGGCCAGCCACCGTTTCAAGAGCAGCTCACTGCTTATCTTGACGGCGAGCTGGATTCGACGACCAGCCTGGAGATCGAACGTCGCCTGGCCGCCGAGCCGGGCGTGCAGCAGACCTTGAAGCAGTTCCAGCAGACCTGGGACCTGCTCGACCAATTGCCGCGGGCCGAAATCGACGCCCGATTCACGCGCTCGACGGTGGAAATGATTGCCGTAGCGGCCGAAGCCGATGCCAGCGGCGAGCGGTCGCCTGCGGCAGGCCGGTGGCGATTCATGCGGCAGGCGGCCGGCCTGCTGGCCGCCGCGGCCGCAGGATTTTTGATGGTTCGCCTCCTGTGGCCCGAGCCAAATGGACCGCTGCTGCGAGACTTGCCGGTCCTGGAAAACCTGGAGGCCTACCGTCAGACTCCTGACTTGGAGTTTCTCAAGCAGTTGAACAAGTCCGGATTGTTTGCCGAGGAGCCGTCGAATGAATGAAGACGGTTCCGCTTTCCGCTTTGACAAAAGCGCTCAAGGCCGCCTTATGCGGCTCGCTCTGTTGGGCTTGCTGGCGTCGGCGTTCGGCTTTGAGCATGCCACGGAGTCGTTGAGCGAACGGCGCAGTCGCATCGAGCATCTGGACGCCGAACAGAAGGAACAGTTGTGGCGGCAATACGAGCGGTTCCGCGCCTTGCCGCCCGCTGAGCAAGTTCGGTTGCGCTCGCTGAACGAGAAGCTGTCGCAGGACGCCGAGGCGGCGCAGTTGCAGCAAGTCATGGAAAGGTTTCAGGCGTGGCTGGACCGCTTGTCTTCTGCGGAACGCGCCGAGTTGATCAGCCTCGATCCCCAGCAACGCTTACAGCGAATCGAACAGCTCAGGAAAGAAGAGGCCCGCCAACTCGGACCGGAAGACATCAAGGCGTTCGCCGGTTGGCTTGAAGCCAGGCTGCTCAAGCAGTTCCCGCGGGAGCGGGCCAACTTTGCCGCGCTGAGCGAAACGGAGCGGCGCGAGCGGGTGCGGAGCCTGATGCGAGTGCAATTCTCGCAGCCAAATTTCCGCCAGCGCCCTTTGTTCAGCAAGGAGGACTTTGCCGAACTGCATAAAGCGCTTTCGCCGAAGGCCCAACAGCAGCTCGACGAAGCGGCGGCGCCGATGGAACGACGCGCGCTGTTTGGCAGTTGGATCCGGCAAGTTTATTCGCAAGGCCCTGCAGGACCCAGCCTGCGAATGACCGGGATCGGCGAAGAGCGCCTCCGCAAGTTCTTCAATGACGAGCTCGACGTGTCCGAGCGCGTGGAATTATTGCGGTTGCCATCGGATCAGATGCAACGGCAACTGCGGCGCATGTACCAGCAGCGGCGCCCGGCGCCGAAAGGCAAACGCCCGCCCGGACCGGCCGCCAAGCAGTTCCGCGGACGTCCCCCGGCGTTATCTGGCGGCGAGTCCGAACAGAAGCCTCGCGAAAAGCCGCCACGTCTCAATCCGCCGAGCGGTTGACGGCCGCCGTCGGCAACCAGGTGCAAAGATAATAGGCCCTTGGCGAAGCCAGCTCGAGCAATAGCGCCAAATCCGCGGTCGCGCCTTGGGGCGCCGTGCGGCTCTGTGCGCTGGAGAGCAGCAGGTCGATCAGCCCGGCGGAGCGCTTGTACTTCACGGCCTTGACATCCTGCTTGTCGAGTTGGGCCAGGGCGATCGCCCGATCGATGGCGTCTTCGATGAAGCCTTCTTTATCGACCAGGCCGTTGGCCAAGGCTTGCCGCGTGGTGAAGACCTGGCCGGTCGCGACCTTGCTCAGCGCCTCGTCGTCCCCTTGAAACGCCGGCCGGCCCGCCTTGACGATCTCTTTGAACCGGCCGAAGCTGTCGTCGACCAGGCCCTGAAAAATCTCTCGCTCTTCTTCGGTCATGACCCGCGTCGGCGTGCCCATCTGTTTGAGCCGGTGGCTCTTGATCGAGTCGTCCTCGATCTGCCATTTGTCCATCAAGCCGGCCACATTGTAGTGGGGAATCACGACGCCGATGGAACCGGTCCACGTCGTCGGTTCGGCGAAGATCGTCTCGGGCCGGTCGCCTACGGCCATGGAAACGTAATAGCCGCCGCTGGCCGCAATGCCTCCCATGCTGACAACCAGAGGCAGCTTCCGCTCTTCGACCAGTCTTTTCAGATGGTGATAGAGATAATCGCTGGCGGTCACGGTGCCGCCGGGGGAATTGACCCGCAGCACGATCGCCTTGACGGCGTCGTCTTTGCGGATCTGGTCAATCTGCTTCTTGACGAAGCCCTCGCCGTGCAAAATGGTCCCCTCCAAGGTGATAATGGCCACCTTCTGCACGCCCTGCCGGGCGAGCGAATGATACTGCTCGTGGATGCCGTCGTCGCTTCCGACCGTGAGCAGCCCGCCGCCGAGCCCGAGTACGCTGAGCGCCAGAAACAGGGCGGTTCCCAGCAGGGAAAGCGCCATCAGGCGGATCAGCCATCGTCCGGCGCCGCCGCCGGAGCGATGTCTGGCGCCCGCGGGCTGCGAAGAGGGCATGGACGAGGTTTCTTGGGGCGATGGCGAATTGGCGGAGGAGTCCATGGAAGGTTCCTGGGGTGCTATCAACGCTTGCGCCTGCGACGCCGCGCGGGCGGCATTGTGCTTTGGGCCTGTCGCCCGAGCCGCGGCCCTTGGTCGGCGCCGAAGGAGTGATGTCAAGGCGCCGCGGCACGCGTCCATTGTATTCCCGGCCAGACCTTGGGCAACGCCGACCGGGCTTGCCGGCGTGCGGCGGCGCCGTGGCGGAGCGTTGCTCGCAGGCGTCAACCGGAAACGCAAGCGAGCAAATGCCGGCTTGGGCCTGACCCGCGTCGGGTTGATGACTTGTCGCCGAAGAGCCAACGCACACCCAGGAACGCCCCCCCGCCCGGCGCTGCTGTTGCCAGAAAAGGGCCTGGGCCGCTAAGCTATTTGTCGTGAACGGATTGATGACGTGTCGAATTTGCTGGTCTGAAGGAGTGCCGGAGTGTTTGTCGCAGCTTCCACCGAGTGTTTTCCCAATCTCTCACTGGCTGCAGCGTTGCAGCGTTTGGTGGATCTGGAGTATTCGCGAGTCGAGATCGCCATTCGCGAGTCGAGCCAGCAGCTCAAGCCGTCCCAGGTGCATGAAAACCTGGAACATGCCGTTCATGTCTGCCGCGACACGCACCGCCTGACCCCGGTTTCCTACAACGTGGAGATCGAAGCCGAAGGGGACGAATACTACGCTCAGTTCACTTCGTTGTGCAAACTGGCCAAGTCCACCAAGGTGGTCACTATCACCGTGCCCTCGGCGGAACTCGGCACCCCGTTCAATGCCGAGGTGGAGCGGCTGCGCGAGCTGGTGCGGATCGCCACGCTCGAAGGCGTGCTGGTCGGCTTGAAGACCGAGACGGGCCGCATGACGCAGACCCCCGAGACGGCCGTCGTGCTTTGCGATCACGTCAAGGGACTGTGCATCACGCTCGACCCCAGCCACTACGTCTACGGTCCGCACGCCGGCGCCAACTATGACCAGGTCATGAAACACGTCTGCCACGTGCAACTGCGCGACACGAGCAAAGAGCGCTTGCAGGTTCGCGTCGGCCAGGGCGAAGTCGAATACGGGCGCCTGGTGACCCAGCTTGCCAAGGTCAAGTACACCCGCGCCTTGTGCGTGAACATCATCGACGAGGAAGATCCCGAGATCGACCACATGGCCGAGATGCGAAAAATGCGGCTGCTCCTGGAAAGCCTGCTCTAACGGCGTCGGCCGCATGCCGTAGCAGAAGCTGTGAAGCTTCCGGCGAGCCGCTCGAGACCACGGAAGTCTCACGACTTCCGCTACAGTCCCCCTAGTAGAAGCTGTGAAGTTTCCGGCCCGGTGCGTTGCCCGTGCGGCTAGGGTGGGATAAGAACAATTCACCCAGCGCCTGCCTGGCGGCGGAGCCGTAGCGATGCCGCAACGAAGCGGGGGCTCTTTGGCTCCCACCGGGTTTCCACCCGTTTTTTGATGTTCGCGGCCGCGCGGTCGGTGTAGACTTGGAGTCGCCTTCCTGCCTGCTGTCTTCATAGATCGAAAGGTGATTCCATGACTCGTTGGGTTCGTGCCCTGGTTCTCGGCCCGTCGCTGCTGGCGGCCGCCATTGCGATTCCCTGCCGGGCCGAAGAACAGGCGGCGCCGAAAATCCGCTTCAAACGCACCCAGCTCGACGCCAAGTTCCGCAGCGAGGGCGTCTCGGTCGGCGATTTCAATCACGACGGCAAAATGGACATCTCCGCTGGCAGCGTCTACTACTCGGCGCCCGATTGGCAGATGCACGTGGTGGCGGACAAGGCCGAAGAATACGACCCGCACCATTACAGCCACAGCTTCTGCAATTTCGCAGACGACATTAACGGCGACGGCTGGACCGATCTGCTGGTCGTCGACTTTCCTGGCGAGCAGACCTGGTGGTTTGAAAACCCGCACAACGCCGAAGGCCCTTGGAAGCGGCACGTCGCCACGCCGGTGAGCAATAACGAGAGCCCGACCTACCTGGACGTCGACGGCGACGGGCGACGCGAGTTGGTGCTGGCCTTTTCGCCCGATCCCAAGGCGCCCGATGGACCGGACCGCCGGATGGCCATCGTCCAGCGCGGCGCCGACGTCTATCAGCCCTGGCCGATCACGGCCATTTCCGTCAAGGAGGCGCCCGGCACTCGCAAGTACTCGCACGGCCTGGGCGTGGGCGACGTCAACAAGGACGGCCGCAACGACGTGCTGGTCAAAGAAGGCTGGTGGGAAGCTCCCGCCAAATCAGACGGAGGCGAATGGCGGTTCCACGAGGCGCCGTTCGGCGAGGACTGCTCGCAAATGTACGTCTATGACTTCGATGGCGACGGCGACAACGACGTGCTCAGTTCGGCGGCCCATCGCCTGGGCATCTGGTGGCACGAGCAGACGGCCGACGGTTGGCAAACGCACGAGATCGACAAGAGCTTCTCTCAAACGCACGGCCTGTGCCTGGCCGACATCAACGGCGACGGCCTGATGGACTTCGTCACCGGCAAACGCTGGTGGGCCCACGGTCCCAAGGGAGACGTGGATCCCGGCGCGCCGGCCGTGATGTACTGGTTCGAGCTGACCCGCAAGGACGGCAAGCCGGTCTGGATTCCGCACCAGTTTGACCATGACAGCGGCGTCGGCACCCAGTTTGAGGTCGCCGACGTCAACGGCGACGGCTTGCTCGACGTCGTCACGTCGAACAAGAAGGGCGTCAATTACTTCCAGCAAGTCCGCGAGTAGGTGCGCGGACATTGCTCGACACGCCAACCGGCGAGCCGGATGCGTCAGCTTTCGTTTTGAACTACCGAGCGGTTCATTCTCTCCACTGCCGCCGCGACGCCGTTTGACTAGTCAACATTACCAGGGGGCTGAGGCCCCCCGCTCGCTCTAGGCGAGCGGAGCCATAGCTTTGCCGACGCTGCTCCGCTCTTCGATCGTCGAACTCAACTCGGCTTGCCGGTTACTTCGCCCGGCCTGCCCACGGATATTCCATCTGCTCTGCCGTCTTTGCGGCGATTTCGGCGCCAGCCAGCCGGGCCGTAATGTGCAGGCTCATGTCGATCCCGGCCGCAATCCCCGCGGAGCAAACCACGCGCCCGTTATCGACGTAGCGACAGTTTGAGCGAACCGTCGTGTTCGGAGCGACTTCGCGCAACAGCTCGATGGCTCCGTGATGCGTCGTGGCTTCGAGGCCTTCCAGCAGTCCGGCACGGGCCAGCAGCAACGCGCCCGTGCAGACGGAAAGCATCAATTCCGCCGTCGCAGCCCGGCCCTTGATCCACTTGATGAGGCGTTCATTGTGCATCTCGGTTCGCGTCCCTTGACCGCCTGGAACAAGCACGATGTCCGGCGCCGGACAGTCGTCGAGCTGGAAATGCGGATTCACGCTGAGCCCGTTGCGAGCAATCACTGGCCCGGCCCTTTCCGCAACGGTGAATACTTGAAAGGCGGCAGGATCAGTCAAACGACTGGCGACCGAGAAGACTTCGAATGGCCCGCAGAAGTCGAGCACCTCCACTTCGGGGAAAATCAAGATGGCGAGATTCTTCGGCATGGTCTTCGGCTCCAACTCGCGATGCGAAACGGTCGCTGGGCGCGCTTCCTTGCCCTGCTCTCAGATAAAATAACGCTTGGCGCGCCTGCCGCAATCGCATCGATCGTACGAAGCTGACGACGCTCCATACGACGGGATGCTCAGTGGCCTGAACTCGCGCGGCAGGGGCGTCAGACCCCGTCGCCGTTGTGTTCTTCTTGCACAGTCCCGCCCTGCGCCTCGATGCTCGCTTTCGTCTCGTCGTAGATCAACTGCAAACGCCGCTGGAGATCGAACTCTATCGGATCGACAACGTTGGTCTCAATCTCCTCGGAGAGTTGCTCCAAGAGGGAGTGGAGCCGCTCGTAGATTGCAACTTTAGCGTCTGAGTCGAGCGATGACTGCCGCACTAATCGAACGGTCCGCTGGTGAAACTGAAGCAACGTTCCAAACGGACCGGTAGAATGCGGGGCTTTCGAGGGCTCGCCGCCATTCGCCTCGGGTTTGTCTTCCATGAGAACTCCGTGACCATGATTGCCTGGCGATCCACCCCGAGGCGCCATTTGCCGACACGCGTTTTAGTACGGCGCCGATTCGATAGTTGTTCTGCCCCTTGGCGAGGCTTGGCGCCAGCAGAAGACTTTCCCCCGCAAGGCGCCGTGTGGCGGGGCAAGTCTTTTGATTCGGCGTTCTGAAGTCAGCCTTCTGAATCTCACGCTGCCAGTCTGGTCGCCCGCGGGCCACATGAAGGAGGCGAGACGGCGCCGCGCGCCGGCATGGCGGCCGGCGACGCCGCGCATTTATCGGGGCCGTGCGAGCAATTTCGAATCTCTCGGGCGCCGGCCGACGCAAGCTTGGCGCCCTGCTTTGAGTTGGGCACGAAGTCTGCATGGAGACCGCTCAGTCGCCTGGCGGTCGGTACGGCTCAGCGAGGCGGCTGGTCATGGAAGGGCCAGTAAATGTTGAAAGGAGAGGTGAGTATGTCCAGCAAGTTCGAAATCGACGCCTTGGAAGAACGGATCGCCCCGAGCACTTTGGCGATCAGTCCGATCGACGCCGGCGTGAGCGCGAATGACAACGTGTCGATCGGCCTGCCGTTGCTCGGCACGGTGTCGGTTGGCGTCAGCGCCAACGACAGCGTCAGCGTCAGCGGCCTGGGCGTGAGCCTGCCAAGCCTGGGAAGCTTGCTCTAGGCCCCGCGGGCGGTAACGGTTGAGAAGGGGCCGGGACGGTTGGTGCGGTCCCTTCTCTTCTTTCGCTGCCTGCTGCAAAACGCTGGCGCCTTGTTTTTTTCGAGCGTCAGACGCTTTCGCTTCATGGCCGCAACGTGAAACGAGGCGCCCTATGATCCAGGCGACTCCCTTGCCGCGGAGCCGGCGAGACTTTGTCTTCAGCCCCTTAGGCGACGATGGAAAGTACGTTGTCAAAGATCTTCGCCGGCGGAGTTATTTTCG
>DASZUP010000203.1:0-9707 GCA_035547635.1 Pirellulales bacterium | reverse complement strand
TCGTCCGCGGAGGGATGCCAGTGAAACGAAAACAGACGCTCCGGCTCCATTTTCTGAACGACGAGTTCCAGGATCAAGTGTTCGTAGCCGGGATAGGTGAGGCGGCCGCGGACGGTTTCGCCCGGCGTGAACGGCCCTTCGAGATCCACGCGAAACCAGGCGCCAAACTCCTTGAAATCCGAGATCGCACGCCAGACCCGCCCGATCGACGCGTTCAACTCCAGTCGCTTTTCAATCCGATCCGTGCTCGAACCGTTCATGGGAAAACTCCAAACTGTAAAGGCTAATATGCAACCATTAGGTTGCATATTAGCTTTTCTCGCCGGATGATGCAATGATTGTTTTCACCCCTGCCGAAGAAACCTGCCTGCGGATTGCATCGATCTCGGAATCGAGACTCCAGCGAGCGTGGCGAAACGTTGCCTAGAAGGCTTAAAAGTGAAAATCCTGTATCTCCATGGCTGGCTCTCCGTTCCCGGCGGGGTCAAGCCGACGTACCTGGCGCAACAGGGCCATGAGGTCATTAATCCGGCGCTCGACGACGACGACTTCCCTGCCGCGCTGGCGACGGCGCAAGCGGCGTTCGACCAACATCAGCCGCGGGCGGTGGTCGGATCGAGTCGCGGCGGGACGGTCGCCATGAATATCAACACGGGGCAGGCGCGTTTGGTCCTGCTCTGCCCGGCGTGGAAGCGCTGGGGAACGGCGGAAACAGTAAAACCCGGCACGGTGATCCTGCACAGTCGGGCGGACGATGTGATCTGCTTCTCGGATTCCGAAGAACTGATCGCCAATAGCGGGTTACCCGCGTCGGCGCTGGTTGAGACCGGCAACGATCATCGCCTGGCCGATGCCGAATCTCTCGCGGCCATGTTGCAGGCGTGCGAGGGGGAACGGCTGGGGTAAGTTGCATTCGGCGGGCTATCGCACCTGCAACCAGCGGCGCTCGCGCCGACCGCTTAAGTGCGACGCCGCGAGGGCCTGCTCGATTGCAACTCGGCGTGCCGAAAGCATTCGACAAGGTGGTCATTCACCATCCCGACGGCCTGCATAAAGGCATAGCAGATCGTGCTGCCGACGAACCGAAAGCCTCGTCGCTTGAGGTCCTTGCTGAGGGCGTCGGATTCCGCCGTCTTGGCCGGAACGGCCTTGATGGACGACCAGGCGTTCTGCTTGGGGCGTCCATCGACGAAGTCCCAGATGTAGCGGTCAAAGCTTCCAAACTCCCGCTGGACCGCCAGAAAGGCCTTGGCGTTGTCAATGGCAGACTCAATCTTGAGGCGGTTGCGGACGATGCCCTCGTTCGTCAGCAGACTCGCCCGCTGTTTCTCACCGTATTTGGCGACAAGGGCTGGCTCAAAGCGATCGAACGCCTGTCGGTAGCCTTCGCGTTTCTTGAGGATGGTGGCCCAGCTCAATCCGGCCTGGGCGCCCTCTAGAATGAGAAACTCAAACAGCAACCGATCGTCATGGACCGGCACGCCCCATTCGAGGTCGTGATAAGCCACGTACTGTTCGCCCTGGGCCCAGGGGCACCGGAGCCGGTCCGGCGCTGTCCTCTTGCTTGCCGCCATTGATTCCCTCTACTCCCGTAACATCCCGGGGGTCTGCTGTTGATTTGCGCGTCTTATTTTAACTTACGCGCCGCAAGCGGCCCTATTGGCAACAGACAATAAAACCACACAAACAAACTAACGACGACACTCACGCGCCGTCACAGTTATTTATCAAAAATTCTGATAATGGCAATAGTTTCCATGCGCTCTGGCGTCGGTTGTCTCTGCTCGCTCTACTGGTGCTGCCCTACGCGGGAGGAAGGCGGAGGGGCGCGCCCCGGACATTCGCCCTTCAACAGGCTGCGGGCAACGCCTTGCCCGTATCCCTCACCGCAAGCGTTTGGCGGTTTATCCCTGTTTTGGCAGGTTGTAAGGGAGGAAAACCTCATGCGTAGCAGATTCGCTTGCGGCGCCAGACTGATCGCAGCGACCCTGGCGGCAGCCATTGTCGGTTGCGGAGGCAGCGATTTCCCGACGGCTCAGGTTTCTGGAAAAGTGGTCCATCAAGGACAAGGCGTGCCTAATGCCGGCGTCACGTTTGCGCCCGAACCTGCCGAGGGCGGCTATTCCGGCAAATCGGCGTCCGGTACGACGGACGCCAGCGGCAGTTTCACCTTATCTACGTATCAGCCGGGCGACGGCGCCGTCGTAGGCAAACATCGAGTCTACGTCCATTCGGCGGACGAACTGCAATTCAAGCTGCCGGGCGCTGCGCTGGAAGGGCTCTCGCTCGACGTGAAACCGGGCGACAACCATTTCGAAATCGAGCTCAAGTAGCGCCTGTCGGCGACGAAGCGCCGCGACAGCCGTCCGCCGTTCGCGGCGCATGCGTTCGTTGGTCACTGCCTTACGCAACGTACCTTTGGGGGAAATCAGCATGAAACGTTCGAAACCTGTGCGAGACGGCTTTACGCTCGTCGAATTGTTGGTCGTCATTGCGATTATCGGCATTCTCATTGCCTTGTTGCTGCCCGCCGTGCAGGCCGCCCGCGAAGCCGCCAGGCGGTCGCAGTGCACGAACAACATTCGCCAGCAGATGCTGGGAATCCAGAACTATAACAGCACCTACAACACGCTGCCGATCGGATGCCTGGAGCAAATGCTGGAAGATACTAAGCCAGCTTCTGCGCAGTCCATTTTTTGGAGCGGATACATCCTGCCTTTCATCGAACAGGAAGCGCTCTACAAGCGAATCACCGGTTGGGGATTTTATATCGACTGGGCGCAAGGCCAGAACGTCCTGGTCATGCAAACCAAGATTCCGGCCTTCGGCTGCCCGTCTGCTCCCGAGATCGGACTGAACAAAACCTGGACCGACAAAACCAACCCGGGCGGAGTCAATATCCCGGGGCGACCCTACTCCAACTATGGCGCCGTCAAGTCGGGGTACATCGGTTACCTGAGCACGGCGGGCAATTACCAGATGGATGACGGCGGCGGCAACGTACTGGATAAAAGTTTCAATGGCAGTTTTCTGCAAAACGTGGCCGTACCTATCGCCCTGATCTCCGACGGCACGAGCAACACGATCGGCATCGGAGAACGTCGGCAGCATCCGGCGGGGACCGGCCAGGCGCGTAACTATTGCTATGTCGGAAAGGGAGACGCCGAGAACTGGCACTCTTCCTGGGCAGGCTCAACGGGCGTAGAAATGAACTCCCTGGACAATGGCATGCACGGTTTCGCCGGCTTCGGCAGCAACCACCCGGCCGGAGCGATGTTCGGGTTCCTTGATGGTTCCTCGAAATTCATTTCGGAGAACATCAACGGTTACATCTTCAGCGCCTTGGGCAGCCGAGCCGGCGGAGAAAAGGTCGACGTGCCAGATTAGGAGAGGATCGAATCAAGGCCGCCGCACGAATGCGGCCGTATCAACTCGCAGCGTCTCTTGAGGATCATTCCGGCAGGACGATCGGATGGCGCGTCGCCGTGTACGGTAAGTTAGCCCCATAGCCCGGCAGTTTTCGCGATTCGATCAACGGCTTGCCGTCAAGCTGGACGAACAGCACCGCCGAAGCCAGGCGAAAAATGCCGTAAGACCATTGTTTGTCGGAACACTCGAGCAGCATTCCCATTTCGGGATTGGTGCCGTTCGCGAAGGCAAAGACGGCCCCGTCCACAATGCCGGCCGCTCCGTCTTCGTAGCGGTCGATTGGTTGTGCAAGCAAACGGCATTCGATCTTCTGCGGGCCGAGCTTTTCCTGCGCCGTAAAGCGGCGGGCAAGCTCGCGCATCTGGATCAGCCGTGTCCGCGCCTTTTCGGCCGGCGCCGCCGCGCCAGGCAGAACCGCCATTTCCAACTGCGTGCCTTCCGGCAGCCACGTCGGGCCGCGCAGGTTTCGCATCTGAAATTTCTGAGGCGTGAGCGAGACGAATTCATAGGTCAACAAGGGGTTTCCATCGCGGACCTGATAGATTTCGAGCGTTACAATCGCCTTCGGCCGCCCCGATTCTCCCAATCTCCAGACGGTGGCGTCCAAGACGCCTTGAATCCCTTGCCCCGACTCGCGAGTCTGATCGTTGTACCGCAGCAGCGGACGTTCGGAGAATTTCAAGTCGCCTTCCGACTTGATCTCGGCAGAGGTCACGCGGAACTTGTCGATTGCTTCGCGCATGACCTTCATGCGCGAGTCTGCTTTGGAAGGTTCGGCTTGCTCATCCTGACCGCGCAGGGATGCTGCGGACGTCATGAGAACCAGCCCTCCCAACAGGAGCGTCATCGCGAAGCGCGGCCGGCGCCGATCGCAACCGCCCCAGGGCGCCTGCCGAGCCGTCCCAAGTGCGCCGAAACAGACCAGCATGGCATGGTCTCCCTAAGAAAGAATTGATCGGCCGAGAACCACGCGCTGCAGCATAAGGGCGTATCTTGGCGCGGTCAAGCAAGCGCCCGTTGGAGCGGTAACGGCGGCTTGGCGACAATCACGCGCAGCGTACGCGATGCCGTTCGCGGCTTACGCCCCAGCCTTGGCCTGGACCAGCTCGTTGGCCGCGTCTTCCTGCTCCATAGACGACTGCGGCAACCCGTGGCCGGGCGTGTTGGCATACAGCAGCCAATAAGCCACCGGAATCACGAACAAGGTGAACAGCGTCGAAGCGAACAGGCCGAAAATCAACGACCACGCCAGGCCGGAAAAGATCGGGTCGATGATGATCGGCACGGCGCCCAGCATGGCGGCGCTGGCGGTCAGCAGGATTGGCCGCAGACGGACAACGCGGCTTTCCATGATGGCGTCGAACAGCGAGCGGCCGCGGGCCAGCGAAAGGTGGATGAAGTCGACCAGAATGATCGAGTCGCGAGTCACAATTCCCGCCAGCGCGATCATGCCGATCATGCCCGTAGCCGTGAAATAGACCGGATCGAGATAACCTCCGACGTTCTGAGCGCTCAAGACGTTGAGCAGCCAGAAACCGGGCATGACGCCCAGGATGGTCAGCGGAATGGCGAGCATGACGACGATCGGAATAACGAATGATCCCATCTGCGCCACCAGCAGGATGTAGATCGCAATCATCGCCGCGCCAAAGGCCAGGCCGAGATCTCGGAACACGTCCAAGGTGATCTTCCATTCCCCTTCGCCGGCAAAGTCGACGGCAAATCCGTGGGGAACGGACCAGGCAATGCCGCTGCCGTTGGAGAAGAATGTCCGCTCCTCGACCGGCCGCGGCGTTCGATCTTCCAGCCAGCCGTTGCCGACTCGCTTGACGTTTGGCGGCGGCGCCGCCGCATCGCTGCGGTCAGTGAGCACGTCGACCACCACGTCCGCGGGAGGTCGACCGGCGGTTTCTGCGAACACGTAGGCGACTCGCTGCAGGTTCTTGTGATAGATCATCTGATCGATGCGCGTCGTCTGCCAGCGGCCCAACTCAGAGAGCGGCGCCAGTTGACCGCTATCTCCTTTGACCTGTACCCGGGCCAGTGCAGCGGCGCTGGTGCGCTGATCGATGGGCAACCGCAGTTCGATGTGCAGCGGGTTGCGCTCGGTGCTGCTGCGGACTGCGCCCACCGAGCCGCCTTCCAGCAAGGCCCGCAGCGTGCCGGCGATCTGCTCCGTGGAGATGCCGTTGAGCGCGGCCTTTTCCTTGTCGACGACAAACGTGAGCTTGCGTTCGGCGGCTTCGCGGACGTCGTCAATATCAACCACCCCCGGCTCAAGTTGAAGCCGGTCTCGCACCACGTCGGCCGCCAGCAGCAGGTCCTCGTAGCGGTCGTCCGGCTCTCCATAGACTTCCGCCACGACGCTGGCGATGACCGGCGGACCGGGCGGCGTTTCCACCAGCTTCATCCGCGCTTGGTGCACGTCGGCGATAGCCTGCAAATCGTTGCGCATCCGAAGTCCGATAGCATGGCTTTGCAGCTTACGGTTTTTCTTGCCGGCCATGTTGATCCGCACTTCGGCGACGTTGTCTCCGCGTCGCAGATAGTAATGACGCACCAGACCGTTGAAATCCATTGGCGAACCGACGCCTACATAGCTGGTGAAGTCGGCGACTTCCGGCTCGCGGGCCAGGTAGCTCTCGAAGGCGCGGACCGCCGCGTCGCTGCGCTCCAGCGTGGTTCCTTCGTCGAAGTCGAGCACCAGCAGCAGCTCGTTCTTGTTGTCGAACGGCAGCATCTTGAGCGGCACGCTGCGCGCGGCCCCCAAGCCCATGGCCGCCACGGTCAGCAAGAACATGCCCAGCAAGAACGACCAGGCGATCAGCCGCGAGTGGAGCAGCGGCGCCATCAGCGGGTAGAAAATCTTGTACAGCGTTGATTGCTTGACGGCTTCCAGGTCATGCGGATCTTCATGATGGCTTCCGCCGACGCCGCCCGCTTCGTATTTGCGTTTCAGTACGTGATAGGCCAACCAGGGCGTGATCGTAAACGCCACGACCATCGACATCAGCATGGTCACCGGCACGTTGAGCGCCATGGGACGCATGTACGGTCCCATCATGCCGGTGATGAAGAACATCGGCAAAAAGCTGACGATGACCGCCAGGGTGGCCGTGATCAGCGGCGGCCGAATTTCCGCCACGGCCTCGAGCACGATCCGCCGCGTGGCCTTTTTGCGGTTGGCAAAGTGTCGGGCGATATTCTCGACGTCGACAATCGGATCGTCCACCAGCAAGCCGAGCGACAAGATCAAGGCGAACAGCGTGACGCGGTTGATGGTGAAGCCCAGCAACAGGTTTACCGCCAGCGTCAGGCCGAACACCACCGGCACGGCCACCGCCACAATGAACGACTCGCGCCAGCCGAGTCCCAAGGTGAGCAACGCCACGACGATCACAATCGCCACCGCCAGCCCTTCGACCAGCTCGTTGACCTTCTCGTCGGCAGTCAACCCGTAGTTGCGGGTCAGCACCAGTTCCATGTCGGTCGGCACGATTGACTCGTGCAGCTCTTTGGCCTGCTCGATGACCGCATCGGCCACCCAGACCGCGTTCGAACCCTTCTTCTTCGCAATCGCGATGGTCACGGCAGACTGGGATGAAGCCTCTCCGTCCGCATTTTGACTTGCAGGCGCCGGCTCGCCGAGCGTCGAGCTGGGAAAACCTTCGACTTTGGTGAAACCGCGCGCCGGCCCCCAGCCGTGCCGCACGTAATTGGCAACTTCTTCCGGTCCGTCCACAACCCGGGCAACGTCCTGCAGAAACACGGGTCTGCCGTCGAAGACGCTGAGCACCAGGTTTTTCAGTTGCTCGGCGCTGGTGAACGGTTCGCCGGCATCGACGCTCAGCACCTGGTCGTTGGAGCGGAAGTCGCCGGCGGTGACGCGCACATTGGCGGCCTGAATGGCGCGCTGCACTTCCAAAGGCGACAAGTGATGGGCCGCCATGTCGTCCGGGTCCAGCAAGACCTGGATGACTCTCGGCCGCCCGCCCACGACGTAAGCCCGCGAGACGTTTTTAGCGCTCGCCAGCCGCTGGGCAAGCTCTTCGCCCACGCGGCGCAACTGCATGTCATCCGACGTCGCACTCGAAAGCGTCAGCGTCACGATCGGCACGTCGTCGATCTCGACCGGTTTGACGACCCAGCCGGAGACGCCCGGCGGAATAGCGTCCAGGTTTTCGTCCAGCTTCTTGTAGAGCTTGACCAGGCTGCGCTCGCGGTCCTCGCCCACGTAATACCGGACGGTGATGATCGCCTGCCCCTCGCGGCTCATCGAATAGACGTACTCGACGCCGTCGATCTGATAGAGCATCTTTTCGAGCGGAGTGGAGACAAGCTGTTCGACCTCCGCGGCCGAGCGGCCGGGGAAATTGACATAGACGTCGGCCAGCGGCACGACGATCTGCGGATCTTCCTCGCGCGGCGTCAGCCCCAGCGCCGCAAAGCCCGCCACCGTGGCTACCAGCACCAGGATCAATGAGAGATTCGATTCAAGAAACACCTTCACAATGTTGTTCGTGAAATGGTGTTCCTCCAACGCCGAAGCGCCCTCAGTCATGGCCGGACTCCCTTGCCTGCCGCTGCTGAACGGCCTGCGCTGCGCGTTCGTCCGGCACGATCACCTTTTCCCCTGCCTTGAGTCCAGACAGAACTTCCACCTTCTGTCCCAGCACGCGGCCCGTGCGAACGGCGCGCCGCACCGGTCGATCTCCATCCAGCACCTGCACCAATTCCAACTGGCCTACATGGCGAATGGCGCGGCGAGAAACGGCGAGCAATTCCTCTTCGCCGAGAGGGATTCTCATCCGGGCGAACATGCCGGTGTAGACGCCCTTGGGGCAAGGCCCAGTGACTTTGACTTCGAACGCGCGGCTGGCGGCCTGTGCCTCGGGGACAATCTCGCTGATCGTCCCGACGCACTCTTTATCGAGACCTTCGATGTGCACGCCCACGTCCTCGCCGACGGAGAGGCGATGCGCCAGCGACTCGCGGACGCTGGCCACCAATTGCATGCGCGTGGGATCGAATAGCGTGACCAGCATCTGGCCGGGCGTGACCATATCGCCGACGTCGATTTTCTTGTCGATTACGGTGCCATTCATCGGCGCTCGGATCGTGGCCCAGTCCAGGGTAACCTGGACCTCAGTGACCACTTCGCGGGCGCGGCGCAGCTCCGCCTCGCTGGATCTCAGGACCGTCGCTATCTTGTCGTATTCTTGCGCGCTGACGGCGTTCGATTTCACGAGAGCGCCATAGCGGCGTTCATCGGTCTTGGCCTGGGCGTAAGCCGCTTCAGCCGAGGCGACGGCCGCTTCGGCCTGCTGCAGCTTGGCCCGCAGGTCAGCATCGTCCAGTCGGACCATCACGTCGCCCGCTTTCACCTGCTGACCGGCTTTGAGATCGACTTCAACGACGCGAGCCAACAACTTGGAGCCGATGGTGGTTTCATGCACGGCGCGGATCGTGCCGACCGCCCGTTCATCAAGCGGAACCCGAACGGTTTGCACCGTTTCGACTCGGCCCGCCACATGCTCGACCGTCGGCGCCTCGGCGACGTCGGAAGGCGTTTTCGGAGCGAACTTTCCGGCCAGCCAAAGCAACAGCACGGCCACGCCCGCGACGAATGCCAAGGCGGCTATCGTCTTGCTCGCCCAACTGGCCCAACCTGCCACAGCATGCTTCATGATGTCCCGCCAATCCTAGGCTTCGCTTTCCTGCGATCAACGCTTGCGGGCAAATGCCGCACCGGACTTCCGTAGTCCGAGCGACGAGCGGCCACGCTGGAGAAAGCGGTTTCTTTTTTACTTTTATCATATTGTACGTCCAGGGGTACTCCCGGTTCGGCGGGGCAAGAACCAGCGGCTCGCCCGTGGCCTAACTCCCGGGGCCACTGAGTTTCGAAGTCCCGAAATCCGTAAGATCGAGCGCAAAACCGCACGGGACACCTGGGAGCGACATTGAGCCGCTTGACTTTCCCTTCTAGAATCATGACGCGAGCGAACGCGGCGGACTTCAAGCCTGCCGCGCTCTCAGGGCCGTCGCCCAGGTTCGCTAAAACGAGTCTTTGATTGGTCGAGGAGTGGTTCGATGAAACTGTTTCGCCCGTTTCTTTTGCTGGCCGTCGCGGCCGTGGCTGCAATTCCCTTGTTTTGCTGCGCTGCCGAGCATGCCAAAGATCCGCTTGAGACCGTCAAGAAGAACGTCAGTCAGAAGAAGGCCGTGCTCGTCGACGTTCGGGAAGAAGGGGAATGGGAGTCCGGCCATATTGACGGCGC
>DASZUP010000202.1:0-30653 GCA_035547635.1 Pirellulales bacterium | reverse complement strand
TCGCCCAGCAGCCGATGCAGGCCGCGCAGCTCGCCAGCTTCGGTTCGCCAGCGCCAGTCAAACCACCCGGCTGCAAATGAGGCGAGTCCGAGCCAGTAAGCGGCGAACAGCCAGAACAGCAGCCGGCGGGGAAGAATGGGCTGCAACATCGGCCCGCCGAGCGCATTGCCAAAGGCGAACATGCCCAGCACGGCGACAAGCATCACGGCGACGATCTTTGCCCAGCGCCAGCCGCTGGCGGTGCGCACGGGCGGCGCGGGCGCGGTTTGGGGCGGTTCGACGAGCGGCGACCAAGGCGGAACGCCGCGGCTTGCTACAGCGAACGGGGACAACGCCCGCTTCGAAGCGTGTTCGGAGACCGACGCAGCCAACCCTTGATACAGTTCGGCCGCTGTGCGCATGTCGGCCCAATCCTGTCGCTTGACGCGAGCACGGCCATCCAGTTGGCCAGTCTTCGCAAGCAGATCGAGATCGGCCTTGTTCAACGGCTGCGACTTCTGTCCATCGGCGGCGAAGACGGTCCATGTCAGCGGCGCGGTCCCCGGAGCGCCCGACAACCCTTCCGGCCGCGCCGCTAAACGAGAGCGCGAGCGGGGCGATGGCTGCGAGGCTCTCAGCGAGAAGGGCTTCGAGCACCAGGGGCAAACCGCCAAGGCGCCGACGCGGCGCTGTGGGAGATTCAGCGGCCGTCCGCATTCAGGGCAACTGATAACGTCGGGAGACAAGGCATTCTCGAAGTCAAACCTCGGAAATCGAGAGGGCAATCGCCGCCGAACAATGCGAAAACTCTGACGTCAAACCTTGGGTTCCCAGCCGGGCTGGTACTCGCGAGACCAGAGTTGTACCTGGTCCTCGTCGCCTACGAGCTTTTTCTCCGCCGGATCGAAATTGACGGTGCGGCCCGTGCGATAGGCGATGTTGCCCAAGTGGCACAGCAGCGTGCTCTTCACGCCTTCTTCAATCTCCGCGTTCGGGCGTTCGCCGGTGCGAATGCAGGACAGGAAGTTGCCCGTGTGGCCGGCATCCGAGTAGCCGGCGGCGCCTGAGCCGGTTTCGGTTCCCCGCTTGTCGTAGACCTTATAGCCTTTGCCCGTAATGACGAGCGATCCTTCTTCGCCGTAGAACACGCAGCCGAAGGCTTCGTTCTCGAAACCGCGCCGGTTCCAGGTGCGATGCTCCCAATTGATCGCCTTGTCGCCGTAGTTGAAGGTCACGATCTGCGTGTCGGGCGTTTCCTGGTCATCGTCGAAGTGGAATCGGCCGCCGCCGCAAACGACGCGTTCGGGATAATCGACTCCCAGTCCCCAACGACACACGTCAAGACCGTGAATGCCGTTGTTGCCCAACTCGCCGGTGCCCCAGTTCCAGAACCAGTGCCAATTGTAGTGGATCAGGTTGTCGTGATACGGCCGCTTGGGCGCAGGGCCTTGCCACAGCTCGTAGTTCAAATACGAAGGAACATCGACCGGCTTGCCGTGACCGATGCTGGGCCGCGTGCTGTTGATCCAGGAACGGGCGAACAGCACCCGTCCGATTTCCCCCTTCTGCAGGCGGCCGACCGCCTCCGTGATGCCGGGCGAACTGCGGCGCTGCGTCCCCAATTGCACGACGCGCTGATGTTTGCGCGCGGCCGCGATCATGAGTTCCCCTTCGCGGCCGTTGTGGCATGCCGGCTTTTCGACATACACATGCTTGCCCGCAGTGCAGCCCAGAATGGCCGCCGGAGCATGCCAATGGTCGGGTGCGGCGATCACCAGCGCGTCGACCGCCGGGTCGTCGAGCGCCTTGCGGAAATCTTGCAGCGTTTCCGGCGCCGTCGACTGGTGTTTGGCGACCGCCGCCATGCCTTTGGCAATAGCCCGCTCATCGACATCGCAGATATAAGCGACCGCGGCGTTGGGCTGCGCGGCAAAGGCGCCGGCCAGCGCACTGCCGCGACCATTCACGCCCATCACGGCGACAACGAGTTGATCATTGGCCGACTTGTTGGCTTCTGCAGCGGAGACCTCGCTCCAGACGGCCATAGCCGCGCCGGCGGCGGCCGAGTGCCCGAGAAACTCGCGGCGATTGAGGGGACGAATCATCCACAAACTCCTTTGTCGTTGAATCAAAGGCCGTCGCCCGACTTGCTCGCAACAAGACGGAAGACAACCGAATCAGGCATGCGTTCAAGGGCGGCCGGCGGCTCGCACCATTTATCGAATGGTCTTGGCGGCGGCCAAGCCGCAAAGCGACTCGCTGGCATGGCCGCCAAGCCATCGTAGACCACGGATTCAGCGATTTGCAAACAGAATGTCGCGAAGAGACGCCGCGCTGCTTGACAATGTGCCGCCGCTGCACCGGTCAGCGCGGGCCGGCGGGCGGCAGAGGAACCGTTTGCCTCGGATAGCCGCCCGGCGCCGATGGCGGCAGGGAGTTGGAAAGCGGCGGCAAAGGAGACGAAGCGTTCGGGCTTGGCAGCGGAAAGCTGCGCGGCGGAGTTCCACTCGGAGCCGGCGACGCAGGAATCGGATAGCCTGGCGCCGGATAACCCGGAACAGGACTGGCTGGGACGGGATAGCCGGGCCCCTGATAGCCGGGAACCGGATAGCCCCGCGGAGCGTTCAGCGGCGCCGGACCGGCGGGGTAATCGCCGGGAATGGGAACGGTTGCGCCCGGAGGACCGGAAATCACTGTGCCCGGCGGCGGCGCGGGGGGAGCGGCGGCCGCCGCATCCAGGTGCGTCGAGGTTCGCAGATTCTCGGCCCGTCCGAGAAGTTGCTGCGTCGGTATGACTTGTTGCCGCATTAGATCATATTCGAAAGTCCGCTCGTCGCGGATTTCCCACGGAATGGCATTCTCGCTGAACAGATCGAGCGGCGGAATCTCGTACCAGGGCGGCCCGACCCAGCGATAATCGTCCACGGTCTGGTAGCCATCGCGTACCAGTTGGATATGCCGTTTGCCGTAATAGATATAGTCTGTCGAGCAGGGGGTGATGCCGATGTCGTGATTGTCGATCCGGACCAGGGCGCCCGGGGGGTTGCTGCGGATGGTCAACCGCCGCTGGACGCAACCCGTCCCCACGGTACACGCCAGCACCAGCGCCAGTCCGCCTAAGCGAACCACGAGTGGCGATGACAATTTTCGACGAGCGACGGTCACGTCGGTCCTTACAGGAAAGGCATTTGCCGCAGATCGCAGCTTTTCTCGCAGTTCGCCGTGCTGTGGCGCTTCCCGTCGGGAAGCCCCTTGAGATCGGCGTAAACGTCAGAAATGGGCCGGGAGTATAGTGGCGGGCGGCGAAATCTTCCAGACCGGCTTCGGTACGCATCTAGGACCAAAACGGCCTGCGAGTTAAAATCGCTAAGGCGGAGTATTTACATCATTGGCGCAGTACTGAGTTGCCTGGGCCGGCCTGCCCGCTCGGCCGACGCCATCTTGCACGACCCCCGCATGGACAACCAACCTGTAACTTGGGATTCCGGCATCAAGCACGCTGCTATCAGCGATGTGGGTCTCCGCCGGTCCAACAATCAGGATTCGTTTGCGGTCGCCTTGGCAGGCAGTCCCGAGTTCTGGGCTCGCCGCGGACATCTGTTCATGGTGGCCGACGGCATGGGAGCGCATGCCGCGGGGGAACTGGCCAGCAAAATGGCCACCGATTCGGTTCCGCACACCTATCACACGCTGATCGAGGAACCCCCGGCGGGCGCCATTCGCCAGGCGATCGAGGACGCCAACGGCCGGATCCACACGCGGGGCCAGGCGAATCTCGACTTCCGCGGCATGGGCACCACCACCAGCGCCTTGCTGCTGATGCCGGAAGGCGCCATCGTAGCCCACGTGGGCGACAGCCGCGTGTACCGAGTGCGCGACAGCCGAATCGATCAGTTGTCGTTCGATCATAGCCTGGTGTGGGAGATGATGGCGGCGGGCAAGATCCGCGAGCAGGAAGTTCCCAGCTACATTCCCAAGAACATCATCACGCGTTCGCTCGGCCCGGCGCCCCAGGTGGAGATTGACCTGGAAGGCCCGTTTCCGTTGGCGCCTGGCGACACGTTCTTACTCTGCAGCGACGGCCTGAGCGGCCAGGTTTCCGACGAGGAGTTGGGAGCGCTGCTGAGCGTGCTGCCGCCGCAGGAGTCGGCGCAAACACTGGTCGACCTGGCGAATTTGCGCGGCGGTCCGGACAATATCACGGTCATCGTCGTTCGCGTTGATAAAATTCCGCCGGCTCCTGCTACGGCCCCCCTTCCTGCGCGCCGGAATGCCGCCAAGCCGATCCACCCAATCGCCTGGGTGGCGTTGGGCGTGCTATCGCTGGCCACGCTGCTGCTGTTGTTCACGCACCGTCAAGAGGTCGCGTTGTTTACCGGGCTGTTCGCCTTGATTGCCGCCGCGGCGGTCATCGTGCGCCGATTTGGCGGCGCTGGAGACCGGCCGCCCATTGGTCAGCGTTTAGGCAAAGGGCCGCACGTTTCCAAGCCCTGCCCGACGAATAACGACTTTGTCGATAAGCTGGCCAAAGTCGTCGTGCAATTGCGCGAGGCCGCCACTGAGGAGAACTGGTCGATCGATTGGACCCGATTCAATACTTTCGACTCGCGCGCGATTGCGGCCGCCGAACGTAAAGACTATCTCGAAGCCGTGCGCGAGTACGCCCATGCCATCAGTTTCATGATGGCGGAAATCCGCGGTCAGCGGCGCAAAAAGAACTCCAGTTCTTCGGTCGGCTTCGAAGGAACTTGAGACCAAACGGCGCCACGGCCGGGGCGCTCAATGCCGCGTGACGTTGGTTTCCAGCTTGCTGAGATCCTCGCGGGGGATGGGATCGCCGGCATGAACCACCGACTTGCCCGTCGGCGGAAGCAGCCGCGTCAACTGCCTTTCGCAAGGATGCGCTGCAAACCATTCGCGCGCGGCTTGTCGGGCGAAGTTCCACGCGTCGATTCCCACGGCCGGCGTCACGTGCGTCAGGTTCTGGTCGATCATCGTCGACAGTCGGGCCACAGCCGTGTCGCAATAGCGGCACTGCCGCGCGCCATCGGCCAGGTGGCACGCTTCGTTGTCCAGTAGCGGCTGCAAGAAGGCGATCCGGTTAGGCGTATAGCGATTCATCGCGCCGGCCGCTACGGCATCGAAGCGCTCGGGCGAAGCCCGCTGGAAGGCGGCGTCGCCCAAGCAGGCCAGGAGCTTTTGCTGTTGGTCGAGTGCGCCGAAATCGGCGATCACGGCCGCGGCGGACGACCAGGCGGCTCGTCCAGCCTCTGGCCGGTCAAGGCATGCGGCGGCCCGCTCGGCTGCGGCAACCGCCAGCGGATCATCGAAACGGTCGATCAACCGCTGCGCCAACGGCAACGCGAAAGGACGATCCTGGCTCACGTATTTCAGCAACGCGTCCTCCAACGCGGGCTCGCCGCGTGCAGCCCGCAAACGGCGGATCAGGTCGTCATAGTCGGCCAGCGGCTTGTCTCCGAGCCGAGCTTGCCAGGCGCGGCCGAGTTCCGCCCACTCGGTCTCCGACGGGCGCGGCCGAGGCAGATAGGTGCGGAGGTTTTTTTCCTGCAAGCGGACCGGCGGGCCGAACTTGAACGAATACATTTCCTCGAGCGTGCGTTCGACCGGCCAGCGATCGTACTCCAGGCGAAACAGGGCCGAGACCGTGCCCGTGCGATGCCGGCCGCCTTGGCAATGCACGGCCACGGGCCAATTGCCCGGATCGTCGAAGAGCTTAAAAAACTGTTCGAACTGCCAGGGACTGAGCCAGGGCCAACTCTGCTCCTCCCCCATGGCCCACTGCGCCGGCACGGCGCCCAAGGCCGCCACATATTTCGATTCGCGCTCGCCGCTGGGTCTGCCCGGATCCAAATACCCCCGATAGAGCCGGAAGTCGTAGAGCTGCAGGCTCAGCACCGTTTTCACCCCGTGTTGGCGGACCAGCCAGCGCATGCCGAACTCCGTCGGTTGCGCCGTGCGGTAAAGCACGCCGCTACGGACCACGTGGAAACGTTTCAGATGGGCGTGCCAGAACCAGAAATAGCACCCCACGCTGGCAGCCGTCAGGACCAGGGCCAGGCTCACGCGCCGTCGTAAGATGCTAGCACGGCTTCGAGCGGGAGAACGCTCGGCGGAATCAACCGAAGAACTCATTGAATATCTGCTGAAGGGGCGGTTCCAGGAAAGCGCCTATCGCGGCGGCGGACGGTAGCACAGTCTAGCGATAACTGTCAACGGAGGCCGGCGCTGAATTATCCCCTATCCCCTACTTCGCGTTCGACTTGACCTTGACGTCCTCCGCCTGCGTGAGGACACTCTGCCGACCATGCGCATGCTCACACGCTACGTGCTGTCAGAGTTGCTGAAAGTCTTCCTGGTCGCTTTGACCGGATTGACGTTCATGCTGCTGATCGTGGGCCTGGTCAAACAGGCCCGAGACCAGGGGTTGGGACCGCAGCAAGTTCTGCTGCTGATCCCGTACATCCTGCCGGACATGCTGCGCTACACGATTCCGGCGACCATCCTGTTCGCCGCGTCCAGCGTTTACGGGCGCATGTCTGGCTCCAACGAAGTGGTGGCCATCAAATCACTGGGCATCAGCCCGATGGCGGTAATCTGGCCTTGTTTCATCCTGTCCTTCCTGCTCAGTCTGCTCACGGTCTGGCTCAACGACGTCGCGGTCACCTGGGGCCAGAACGGCATTCAACGGGTGGTGATCGAATCGGTCGAGGATATCGTCTACACCATGCTGCGCACGCAACGGTCGTACACCTCGCGCGACCTTTCCATCATGGTCAAGGCGGTTGACGGCAAACGGCTGATCCAGCCGACGTTCAACATCACGCCCGACGATCAGCCGCCGGTGACCATTACGGCTCGCGAGGCCGAGTTACGCAGCGACTCCGAGGTGTTGCGCATCGTGTTTTACCAGGCCGCCATCGAGGCCCAGTCGCACGCCAGCGCCTTGCTGGACGTATTCGAGCGCGAGATCCCGCTCAACGACGTCAGCCGCAGCGGCGACAACTCGCGAATTCCGACGCGCGTGCCGCTCAAGCTGATTCCTTTCGAGCGGGCGCGGGTGGAAGAGGAACTGAACGACTACAAGCGTCACCGCGCGGTCGACTTGGGATTGCCGCTGCTGACCGGCGAGTTCGAGGCCTACGACAGCCAGGACTGGAAACTGGAAGCGGATCACATTCAAGCCAAGCTGAATCACCTGTACCGGCTCGATACGGAGCCGCCGCGCCGCTGGTCGGCCGGGTTCAGTTGTCTCTGTTTCGCCCTGATCGGGGCCCCGATGGCCGTCTGGCGACGCAACGCGGACTTTCTGACCAGCTTTTTTCTCTGCTTTTTGCCGATCCTCATCATTTACTATCCGCTGTTGGTGTTCGGCGTCGAACAGGCCAAAAGCGGCGCCTTCGATCCGAATATCGTCTGGCTCGGCAATGTCGTCTTGGCCCTGTGGGGCTTCTGGATGTTGCGCTGGAAGGTAATTCGGTATTGAAATCGGGGCGGGGCCGGACCGGCGACTCTCTCCACGCCACGTCTGCCCGGAATGACTGGCGGCAGGGCATTTGGGGCCGGGCGGCCCTCTGCCAGGAGCCTTTTCCGCTCTCCTGACGGCCTTTCTCTTGCCAGCCCTGCCGCGGCGAGAAACAATAGAGGACTGCGGCTGCGTCGCATGCCCCGCCCTATTGTTCCCCGAATTTCGCCCGAGAAAGGTTTATGATGTCAACCGGTTCCGTTGACGGCGCCCGCGTAACGCGAGGCGAATCAAAACAAAGCCGGGGCTGGACGGCGCCGAGTTCCGCTCGGCCGGCGCAAATCGCAATTGCCGCGGCTCTGCTGGCCGTCGGTTGCCTTGCGTCGGGAACCGCGGCCTGTGCACAACAACGCTCCGCTTCCGAGGCCGGGCTGCCGCGTTACTGGCTCAAGGTCGGTCAAGAACTCGACTATTCGACGACCAAGGAGTTTACGACCAAGGACGGCCATCAGGTTGAAACGGAAAGCAATTGGCAAATCTGGGTCGTCGGACAGAACGACGACGGAAGCTGGCGCTTAGCGCTGCGTCACGTCTTGCGCACCATCCCGCCGGCCGATTCCAAAGAGCCGCAAGAGCAAGGACTGTCCGAACGAGTCACCGTGGCGGCTTTCGACCTGTTTCCCGACGGCCGGACGAGGTTGGATCCCAGTCTCGCCTACCGTATCGAGCCGGCGATGATTTTCTTGCGGCTGCCGAAAACTCGCAAGGAGGCGGAAGAAGGCTGGGAAGAGACGGAGCCGACCACCCAGGTGCGACATCGCTATCGGCTCGCGCCGCAGCAGGCCCAAGACGACGAGTCGGATCTGGTGGTCATCGAAGCGGTTCGCGAGAGCGTGATCGATGAGATCTTCGCCAGTTCTTCGAAATCGACGTTCACTTTCGATCGCGAGCGCGGCCTGGTTCAGAGCGTGGCGACGCAAGACGAGCAGAGCTACCTGATCGAAGGTAAAGGGGTGGCCGAAACGGAGCTGTCCGAAGTCGAGAAATTCAAGCTTGATTGGTGCCAGCAGCTCGATGCGGAAGTCGCCTTGTATCTCGCCGCCGATCAGGAGTACCAGAAACTGATGCGCCAAGCCGAGCGAGACGGAGATAATACGGACGTCTGGCTGGTTCGCGCCGAGCACCTGCTGCACACGGCCGCCGAAAAGGTGATGCTGCCGATCGTGAAAGAGCAGTTCCAGCAGCAATTAGCCGACCATAAAACCATGGCGGCGATCGTTTCTCGCCACGCCCGCGACCGAGTCGATATCATCGGCCAGCCGTCGCCGGTCTGGTCTGCATCGGATTTAAGCGGACGTCGGCATTCGCTCAAAGACTATCGCGGCAAGGTCGTGGTGCTCGATTTCTGGCACCGCAGTTGCGGCTGGTGCATGCGCACCATGCCGCAGGTGAAGCAACTCTCCGAACAGTTTTTGGGCCGCCCGGTGGTCGTGCTGGGCATGAACACCGACCGCGATCCGAAAGACGCTCAGTTTGTCGTCGGCAAGCTCAAACTGCCGTACCCCATTGTGCGGGCCGAGGCGCTGCCGGCCAAGTACATGATCCCCGGCTTTCCGACCTTGCTGATCATCGACCAGAAGGGAGTGATTCGCGACATGTACATCGGCTATTCGCCCAGCTTGGGCAAAGACGCCTCGGCGGTCGTCGAGTCGCTTTTGGAAGGCGAGTCGGAAGGCAAACGCACCAGCGAGTGATGCGCAGGGCCGACGCCTGCGGGCGATTCGGCCCCAGGGACGTGATACGCGGCGTAACGTCGGTTTTGTGCGACTCGCGGCAAGTTGAGCGTCCAGTCCGGGTATGCGACCACGTCCGTAAATCCGAACCGGCGCGCCAGCGCCAGCCATTCTTCCGGCGTCCGCTCGGCCCACAGCCGGCGTGCGCTCTCGGGCATCAGTCCGCCGCAGCGTATCCAGTCGTCGGGCCGCGGCTCCAACAGGTCGTCGCCGTAAACTTCTCGCAAGATCTCATTGACGGCCGGAGCCGAGGCAGGCACGTAGGCGATCTGATTCAATGCGGCGCCGTACAGCAACACGCCCCGGCGCGACTGCAACTGCGTCAACGGAATGCGCGCCGCGGTAAGCATCAATCCTTCGCCGCGGCCCAAGGCGGCGAATAGCGGATCGTTTTCCCAGTCGGGCAGCACTTCATGCGCCGTCCGGGCGCGCGCCACGAGCGGGCCGCCCGCCAGCAGCGCGCCCGCGATGAGCAGCAAGGCCGCCGCGCTCCAGGAGACCGTCGAAAAGATTCTCCCGCGAAAGCCCAGGCGGATTGCCTCGAGCAGTCCTTGACGGAATGCAAAAAACCATCCCAAGACCAGCAGCCCCAGGGCGAACTTCAGCTCGATAACCATCAGCGCTATGGCAGTCAGGCTTGCGGCATCGCAGCATTGCAACAGCATTCGTACGGTTCGCCAGCGTCCGGAACAGGTTTCCACGGTCTGCCAGAGTTTTGGCGAGCCGCCCAAAGTCCACAGCGCAACAGTGAACGCGACGATCGTCCAGGCCAGCCGCTCGTCGCGGCGCCAGGCGTAGGCGGCCGCTCCCAGGCTGGCCGCCGCGGCGATTCGCACCAGCAGCCAGAACGTACGCTGGCCGCGCCCTTCTGCCGCGCCGCCCGTCAAAGCATTCGATGCCAGCAGCAGCGCCAAGCAAACGGGCGGCAGGACCTTGATGGTCGACGGAACGTAATAGCGATGCGTCGCCATCATGTCCGCTTTAAGCGCCAAGTAAACCAGCAGTAGAGAGAACATGGCGTGCAGCAGCAGGTTGCCGCGCTGGCGAGCCAGCAGGCCCAGCACCATGGCCGGAAACGCCACGGCGACCAGGTCGTTGAATCGTCCTGGCATCGCCATCACCAGCGGCAACGGGAGCTGATCCTGCCACTGCGTCAACAAGGAAAGCAACAGCCCCAGCGGCGAGCTGATTGCCAGGCAGCGCAACAGAACGATCGTCGGCGGGGCAAGCGTTGCGGCGCCGTATCGCAGCCAGATGGCGCTTGCCGCCGTCGAGCAAGCCGCGGCAATCATGACCGGGTGCGTCCAGGGAACCGCGACGCGGTGGTTATCCCAGCTCTGCGCAAACGCCGCCACCAGCCGGTTGGCCAACGCGGCGTCGACCACGGGCAGCCCGCGCGCCAGGTAGAGTTGCACCGCCAGGCTGACGGCCGTCAGCAGGAGTCCCGCGGCCAAGGGCTGCCATTCTCGTCTCGCCAAGGCCGGCTCGCGATGCCAGCGCAGGGCCAGAGCGAACCCGCCTATGCCAAGGCACCACGCGCCGAGCACCGGGTGGACGGCCGGCGCCAGCCCGATCAACAGCGCGCCGGCGCGATAAAACCCGACGCCTGCGAGCGACCACGCATAGAGGACGTAGGCCGTGCCGAATACTCCATATATCGACCAGTGCTCGCGCGACAGCAAGCGAAGCTGATGCACCGATTCAAGATCCCGGCAGGCGTTGGTGACGTAACACGCCAACGGAACGACGCACGCCAACAGCCGATCACGGCTGAAGGCGAACGTACACAGCGCAATGGCCTGAAAGCTCAGGGCGCCGGTCAAGGCGGCCAACAACAGAGATAACGTGCGTTCGCTGGCGCCGCACGCCAGCAAGACGGCCGGAAGCTGGTGCAGCAGCGTCCAACTCTTCACGTGGTACATAAAAAACGGATTGTCGACCGGGTAGTCGACCGTGCCCGCAAGAACCTGCGCGCTTTCGACGGCAATCTGCCATTCGCTGGTCAACCCCAGGTAAGCTCCGGCCAGCCCGCTCAACAGCATGACGGTCAGCGCATGGCCGCTCTGCGAACCAAGGTCGTTCGTGCGAACTCCGGCGTGCTTCTGCTGTCGCCGGCCGCAACAGACCGACGCCAGGCTCAACCAGACCGCGACGCGGTTCAGCGCCAATCCGCCCATGGTCAGAGCACCTGAGAGAGACGACTGCGAGCAGCGAGCGCCGCTGGCGGCGGATCGAAACCACGCGTGTCTCGCACGATGAAGTTGGGGCGTCCCTTCGATTCGAGAAAGATCGACGCGACGTAGGTTCCCAGGATGCCGATGCTGAGCAACTGGACTCCGCCCAGAAACAGCACGGCGGCCAGCGTGGCGCTCCAGGCGGGCGTCTCGACTCCGCGGAACCAGCCTGACAGGATCCAGGCCGTGTACAACAGCGCAATGGACGAAAACAACAGCCCCAGCGCCGTCGAGGCCTTCAAAGGCACGTCGGAGAACGAGACGACGGCCGAATCGATGAAGTTGCGAATGACTTTCAAGCCGAGCACGCGAAACTTGGTCTTGCCGGCAAAGCGCGGCTCGCGGCGGTAACGAACGATGCGCTGCTGAAAGCCGATCCAGCAGACCAGGCCTCGCAAGAAGGGACGTTTCTCTCGGAACTGGACCACCAGGTTGACGGCGCGGCGCGAAAGCAGCTTGAAATCGCCCGCCTCGAGCGGCAAGTCGATCGTGGAGACGGCTCGGAGAATGGCGTAGCCCAGCCGGGTGACGGCCAGCTTGATGCGAGTTTCCCCCGCGCGAGACTCGCGCACCGTATGCACGACGTCGACCTCGCGCTGCGATTTCCAGACGCGGACCAGTTCAGGGATCAGCTCGGGCGGGTCTTGCAAGTCGGCGTCCATGTAAACGACCGCGTCGCCCTGGGCGTAGAGCATGCCGGCCAGCACGCAAGGCGAGACGCCGAAGTTGCGCGACATGTTGATCAGCTTGACGTCGCCCTGCCGCGCGGCGTCGAGCAGGATCATTTCCGAGCGATCGGTCGAAGCGTCGTTAACGAAGATCAACTCATAGCCGCCGATCTCGCCGGATTCCAACAATCCGGCGAAGACGGCGCGCAGCCGGCGGATCAATTCAGGCAGCACGTCCTCTTCGTTCCAGAACGAGAGCACGACGGAAACCGTGGCGGAACTGTCGCGGCAGTCTCGCATTTCGACCGCGGGCGTCTCGACGACGCAGGCGCCTTGGATCATCGACGAATGGGTCCTTTACAGAGGTTCCGGTTGGCCGAGCCGGCGCGTTTCCGGCGTCTGGCGGTTCACGATCATGCTACGCGCTTGGCGGCATCGCGGGTTAATTCCTCGCGGCCGGCCAGCGACGCCGCGCGGACCTCGACGCTCGGCAGCGAACTGATGGGAATGTACGGAGCGAATGCCTCCCACAACGCCAACAGCACGGCGTGCTGATCGCTTTCCGACAGGCCCGGATAGAGCGGCAACAGCAGCGAACGATCGCTGGCGCGCTCGCTGTACGGCAGGCGGAACGAACGGCGGTCGTCGCGGTAGGCCTCCTCGCGGTGGATGGTCATCACGCCCGGCTTGGCCGTGACGCCGCGGGCCAGCAGGAACGTGAGCAGCGCGTTGCGCTCCAGCGGCGCGTCGTCAGTCAACTCGACCGCATACGACTGGCAGTTGGGCTCGACGTGCTCCGGCGGCTGGGGAACCTTCAGGTACGGATGGTCGGCGAGCTGGCTGGTGTAGTTGGCGGCGAGCCGCCTGCGCTCGGCCAACAGCGTTTCCAGCCGCTGCATTTGCACCACTCCGATCGCCGCCTGCAAGTCGGTCAGGCGATAGTTGAAGCCGACGTGGCGGTAATTCTCAATCGTCAGCCTGCGCAAGCCATGGCGCTGCCGGTCGCTCAAGTTCATGCCGTGTTGCCGCAGACGGCGGACCCGCTCGGCGGCGTCATCGTCGTCGCAGAGCACCATCCCGCCTTCGCCAGTGCAGATCAGTTTGCGCGGATGGAACGAGAAACAAGCCAGGTGGCCGCGGCCGCCGACCGGACGGCCCCGATACCGCGAGCCCAGCGCGCAGGCCGCATCTTCGATCAACCGCAACTGTCGCCGCTCGGCGAGCTCTTCAAACGCGTCGAGTTCGGCGGGCACGCCCAGTTGGTGGGCGATCAGAATGGCCCGCGTCCGCGGAGTGACCGCCTCGGCCGCCGCCTTCGGGTCGAGATTATACGTGGCCGGATCGATCTCGGCGAAAACCGGCCGAGCGCCGCTGTACCGCACGGCATTGGCCGTGGCGATAAACGTCATCGACGGCAGAATGACCTCGTCGCCGGGGCCGATCCCGCAAGCCAGCAACGACAAGTGCAAGGCCGACGTGCAGTTGCTCACCGCCACGGCATGCCGGGCGCCGCAATAATCCGCTACGGCGCGTTCAAACGCTTCGACTCGCGGCCCTTGGGTAAGCCAGCCGCTCGCCAGCACCTCGGCCAGTGCATCCAGCTCTTCCGGTCCGACGACGGGTTTCGTGATAGGAACCATGGGAAAGTGCGCGGTAGACAGGGAGGAGTCAGGGATTGACGACAAGCAAGCGCTGCGATGCGCGTCTCTGTTCCAGCTTTGAGTTGTGGAATTCAAGCCTTACGCCGACTTTTCAGTTCGCCCCATGAGCGGCTAGAAACGCCCGTTGGTAGCTGACCCAGCCGCCTAACTTGCGGCGGTAGCCCTCGCAGCGATCTCGTTCGGATCCTGCCAGGTCGTGCAACTCGCCAGGATCGGCTTCGACGTCGAACAGCTCTTCTCTCAGCGTGTCAATGTAGTAGTGGTACTTGTACTTGCCGTCGCGCAGCCCCAGCGTCACCTCGTTGCCTACGGATAGAAAATAGGCCCGCTCGGGCGTTCCGGGACGCAGCAAGCTGACGCCTTGCCATTCCTTCGGAGCGGGAACGTTGAGCAAATCGAGCAGCGTGGGGCCGATATCCATGTGTCGCCCCAAAGTCGGACGATGCCGCGGCATATCTCGCAGACTGGGATGGATCAGCACCAGCGGAACGTGAACGGCCTGCTCGTACACGCCGAAGCTGTGCGTCCGCTGGTTGTGCTGTCCGAAGCTTTCGCCATGGTCCGCCGTGACGGCTATCACCGTCGAGTCCGCCAGGCCGCGACGTTCGAGCTCGTCGATTAAATGGGCGATCTTTGCATCGGCCGCCCGCACCGCGTTCAGATAGCGGTCCAACTCCTCGTCGTCCACGCCGAAATCGTAGCGCTCTTTCGGCGCCACGTACGGATGGTGCGTCTCGATCGTGTAGGCGAACGCAAAGAAAGGTTCGTCCGGCCGCTCGTCAATCCAATCCAGGACGTGCTGATACATCACGTCGTCGTGGACGCCCCAGGAATTGATCAGTTCCTCCGGTTCTCCGCTGGCGCTGATCAGCTTGTCCACGCCGCGAGCCTTGAGATACTCGTGACGCCCCTGCCACTCCCAATAGCCGGAATGGGCGTAGCAAGTGCGGTAGCCTTGATCTTTGAACACTTGCGGCAGCGCCTTGACGTCAAAGTTGGGATAGTCCCGTACGATCAATAGCCAGTCGGGCCGCGAGTAGACGCTGTTCGACAAGGCCACGAGGCTCTTACAGCTCGATGCGGCCTGCGAGTAGACGTTGTCGAACACGATCCCGTGGTCGGCCGCCAGCGCATCGATTCGCGGCGTCGTCGGGTATTTCGAACCGTGCGCGCCGAAATACTCGACGCCGGTTGATTCCATTACGATCATCAGCACGTTTTTCGGCCGTTCCGCGGCCGGCAGCAAGGGCCCTGCAGTCCGCGCCTCGGCGGCGGCCCGCGGCGGCGTGCGAAAATCGCTGTCGTCGATCGATTCGAAGGCGTAGTTCTGCGTGAACGGGCGGTCCTTGAAGACCTCTTCGAGACAGGACGACAAGAACACCCAGTGCGGACTTTGCGCGATGCGCCGTTCCCAGCGGTTGGGATCCGTCCAACTGGCATGGATGTAGCCCCGACAGACCAGGCCGTAGGCCGCAATCAGCGCCAGCGCGGCCAGCGCCGTCTTGACGCCCGCCGGCCACTGCCAGAGCAGCGGCAGTCGCCGCGTGATCCACGGCGAGAGCAATACGGCCAACGGGGCCAGAATCAGCGCCGCGACGATGCCCGAAGGCAAATGCGGCGCCACGGACGAGATCATCACCTCGGGACCGCCCACGAAGGATAGCAGCCGCACCGTAAACGGCACCATGGTCACTTTGAACATCGGAATGCTGGCGACCGCATAGGCGGCCGAGGTCGCATAAACGCCGAAGCAGGCAGGCGTCCAAGCCCACGAAGCGGCTCGGGGCCAGCGAGAAAGCGTTCGCCAAACCAGATAGCAAGACGCCGTCAAAGCGGCCGCGAAGCAAATGTCGGGCGATGCCACAATCAATAACCGCAACACCCAACGCGCGAACTCGCTGACGTTGGAGACCGGAAACGGCAGCAGCGCAAACTTCGAAGCGACCGCCACCGCAGCCAACGACGCGCCAAGCGACCACCAGGTCCGATCAGGTGCGGGGCCCGCAGTTCGCTGCGGCTTGGCCACGTAGACGATCTGCGCTCCAACCGGCGCGCGTGGGATCGGCGGGCGGTCCACGGCGGCAACGCCCGTCGTCGCAGAACCTCCGTCTTGCCGACCGCGGCGCTTTTTACCATGCGGCTTATGCATAGCGACTCCCTTCGCTAAGTTTCAGTGGCGGTCCAGTATCCGCCTCAGCGCAACCGCGTCAAGACCAACCGTTGACAAGCAGCGCAGGATGGAACGTGTGGATAACGTCCAGCGAGCCGATGTCCGCGGTTCAAAGGACCAAGGGGGGCGCTCCGCATCGGCTGCGAGCCCGGCCCCGTCTAGCCTATTCTGCCCATCCTCGGCGTCGCTCAACGCGAGGAGCGGCCGCCGAGCGCCTGCTGGAGCACGCGTTTCACGGCTTCGCGATCCCCGCTTGTCAAACTGACGATCTTGGCGCCGGTCAGCATGATGCCCAGCGAGAGCCAGGTGAGCAGCGAGAGCCCCATGCCCACCGCGCCCACGGCCAGGGCCGGTCCAAAGGCGATTTCCTGTTCGCCGACTTTGATTTTCAATTCGTCGCCGCCCAGCATGGCGGTCCATTGCTGAAACGTATCCTTGAATGCGTCGGGGGATTGCACTCCTTGGGCAATGGCGCCGAACAGCTTCAATGCCAGCCACAGGCCGAGGAGGATCGTGAGAATGCCTGTCGTTGTCGCGATCAGGCGAACGGCAGCATCCAGCGAAAAGCCGACGTAGTCGTAGTCCATGCTGCGGGGAGCGTTGCTGGAATCGCGTGACATGGCGGCTCCTGAAAACGAGGGTGCAAACGCCGCAATCGCCGCAATGCCCGCAAGCGACGGGCGAGGGCGGCATCCCGAAATATACGTCCCTGGGCGGAAGCAGAGCGAGGCAATTTGGGAACGAAAAATCGCTCCCTTGCGGCGAACCCGCGCATTCGTACGCTCAAGGGAGCGCAGAATCGCGCCGGCTGGCGTTGGCGCCTGCCCTGGCAAGGGGGGCGTCAAACGTCTATTCTTACTTGGCTTGACCGTGACCATCTTGCGACACGAGGCCAGCGGCGGCGAAACCGCCTGACCTGGCGAGGCTGGCGTGAAACCCCTGCAAGTCAAGACAGACCGGACGGACCGCTTCTTTTGGGCGGCCTTAATTCCGCTGCTGCTGATCGTGCTCGGCACGCTCGGTTACGCGCTGATCGAAGGCTGGTCGCTGTTCGACGCCCTCTACATGACCATCATCACGCTGACGACCGTGGGCTACAAAGAAGTCCACGAAATGTCCCCCGCCGGGCAGGCATTCACCATGCTGCTGTCGTTGGGCGGCGTGTTTATGCTGTTCTACGCCGCCACCGCCATCGCCAGCGCCGTGGTCAGCGGCCAGATTATTGATTTTCTCGGGAGTCGCCGGATGGAACGCAGCCTGGCCGAATTGAAAGGGCACATGATCGTCTGCGGCTTCGGCCGCATGGGACGTCGCGTGTGCCAGGAGTTTTCCGCCAAGGGAATGCCGTTCGTCGTCATTGATCGGCAGGCGGAATTATTCGATCGCTTTGAATTGCCCCACGGCATCGCCATCGACGGCGATGCCGCCAGCGACGAAGTGCTGGAGCGAGTCGGCGTGCGGAGAGCGAAAACGCTGGTCAGCGTGGCGGCATCCGACGCCGACAACCTGTACATCACCATGAGCGCCCGATTGCTCAACGACAAGCTGTTCATCGTCGCTCGGGCGGATGACGAACGTTCCGAGCAGAAACTGCTGAGGGCCGGAGCGAGCCGTGTGGTTTCGCCCTACGTCATCGGCGGACACCGTATGGCGCAGGCCGTGTTGCGACCCACCGTCGTGGACTTTCTCGAACTGGCGACGCGCACCGAGCATCTCGCGCTGAATATCGAAGAGGCGCGGCTTGCCGAATCGAGCCCGCTGGTCGGAGTCAGCCTCGAGAAGAGCCTGATTCGCCAGGAACACGGCTTGATTGTCGTGGCGATCAAACAACGCGCGGAACGGATGCTTTTCAACCCTTCCGCGGACACGCTGCTGGAGGCCGGCGATATTCTCATCATGATTGGCGGCCGCAATGAACTGGACCGCGTCGCCGCCATCGCCCGCGGAGAAGCGTGAACTGCCGGCATTCGGCGATTGACGGTCGTCCGATATGCCGGCGGCACAGGACGAGAAAAAAAGCACGGCGGCGCAGGAAACGCCGCCGTGCTTTCGTGCTTCTGCTTCAGAGAATGGAGCGTCAGCAACGTGTGCTGCTAGTACCCCATGATCTTCCGATCGGCGCGCCAATATGACCGACCGTAAGAGGTATCGCCCATTCGCAGCCGATTCGGCGATTCCTGGTTAGGCAAGACGCCACGGGTTCCGTAGTTCTCCAGGGATCCGGACCTATAGTTGTAACCGCCTCCGTACGAGTAACTGGGTGTTGGCGCGAACGAATAGCGCCGCGCGGCCGATCGGCGCATCGCCGAATACTGCTGCGGCGTGGCGGCCTGACCGGCCCACACCCAGCCCCCCACCTTGTTTCCATTCTGAGTAACCGCCGTCCCGACCCAGGGGCCCTCAACCTGGAGCACTCGCAACCGCTGGCCTTGCTTTAACGTGGCCAGCGTCGAATGGCCGCGCATCAGCGGCGCGCTGCGAGCAGAGACGATGAATTCATCATTGGGCTTGAACGAGTTCGGGCGCGCTGCTGAACTTTCACTCGCACATGCCGCCGCCCAAGCGACCCCTAACAGACCCAACACCGCGAAACGTTTCGCAATAGACATTTTGGCACCTCCGCCTGGAGAGAGAGGACATGCATGCCACAAACGGCATTCACACGTTATTCAAATCATACTGCACAACAGCCGCAAAGCGCGTGCCAGGGGCAAAGCAGGTAAGGAAAGGGAACGAAGTCCCATTTGAGAGAGGCGCCCGGCGCCGAATCCAACGATTCGCACAGCCACCGAACTGAAAGGGGGCAAGGCGAGAGGGGCCGTACGGCCAAGGGTTATCGTCCGGGCAAGATAATTGCGGGCGATGACAGCGACGACGGTGCGCGGCGATGCAGGTCGTCTAGCGAGCCGTCGCCATCGGCCGCGTCATTTGGGCTTGGCGGGAAGGGCGGCGGCTTGCTTTGCGTGCTTGGCAGCCCGGGCCTGCTTGGCCTTCGGCTTGCCCTTGGCGTGGGGCTTGGTTTTGGCGGCCTCCATCGCCTCACGCTCTTCGGCGTTGAGTTTACCGTCGCCATCCTTGTCAAATTGCACCAGCAGCGGATTCTTCCGCTTGACGTTTTTGATCCCGGCGCCAGGCTTGGCATTCTTGCCGCCGGCTGCGCCTTGGTTGTTGCCGAACCGGTTGCCGGCAAACGGATTTGCTCCAAACTGGTTGCCGCCGAATTGATTGGCGCCAAACGCGTTGCCAAATTGATTGGCGGCCCCCGACATGGCCGCGCCGTTCATAGCGGCCAGCCCCAGCGCCAACTGGGCCGCTTCCACTTCCGGTAAATCGAGAGTGCCATTGCCGTTGGCGTCGAACTTACTCATCAAAAACTGCTGGAAGGCGGCATAGTTGGCAGTCGCCTGACCGTTGGCGCCGTTTTGGGCGCTCACCGGCGCGGCAAGGCCGGACTGCGCAGCCAGAGCCTCTGCCGGATCGAGTTGCCCGTTGTGGTTGGCGTCGAAGGCCGCCAGCATCTGGGCATGCTGATGCGCCATGCCAGCCGCGGCGGCGGTCGGCGGATAGATGGGCAGCGGAACCGCCACGGCGTGCTGTGCCTGACAAGGCGCCGAGAAAAAACCGAGGATCGCCGCGGCGAGCGTCGTAATTGCGGGAGTCTTTGGCATCACAGGGGCCTCTCGAAGGCGACTTGCAGGCGCTAGGAACCTGCCTGCAAATTACCCTAAACCAGCGGCTATGTCTGCAAAAAAATCCGGGCCCGTCGCCCATTTTCTTGCCAGATTCGCCCATCGAGCGTTATAGTGCGCTCCGCCGGGGCGTTCGCCCTGTTTGCGGCCCCTCGAAGCGGGCGGCACTCTTGGGGTCCCCTCGGGCCAGCCCATGTTAACAGCGTCTCGGTCAAGGAGCGCTGTCATGTCTAATCGATTCTTTTCCGTTCACGCGCAACGCCGTCACGCCCCCCATTGGATGGAAATCCTTGAGCGCCGCGAGCTGATGGCGTACAGCGTTTTGACGTATCACAACGATCCGGCCAGCACCGGCCAGAATTTGAGCGAGACCGTCCTATCGCCGCAAAACGTCAATGCCGGGCAGTTCGGCAAGTTGCATTCCACCCCGCTCGATGGCCAGGTTTACGCTCAGCCGCTGGTGGTCGCCCACGTGAATGTGACGACTGGCGCAAGCCCCGGCATCCACGATGTCGTCATTGCCGCGACCGAGCATGACAGCGTCTACGCCATCGACGCCGCCAACGGCGACGTGCTGTGGCACGATTCGTTCATCGATCCCGCGGCCGGCATTACGACACTGTCCAGCGCCGACGTTTTGAGCGAGAGCATTTCTCCCGAGATAGGAATCACCAGCACGCCGGTCGTCGATCCGACGACCGGCACGGTCTACGTCGAAGCGAGGACCAAGGAAGTGCGCGGCGGGCAGACGCATTTCGTGCATTCGCTGCACGCCCTCGATCTCCAAAACGGCGCCGAAACATTGGGCGGCCCGCTCGTGCTGGGCGATACGATACTCCGCGCGGAGGGAAGTTACGACTACGTGAGCGGTCCCGAAGTCAGCGGCGGTGGAGACGGGGCGACGGGGGGCGTCGTCCCGTTCAATGCCGTGCGAGAACATCAGAGAACCGCACTGAGCCTGGTGAACGGCGTGGTGTATCTCGGTTTTGCATCGTTGGGAGATAACGGTCCGTATCACGGCTGGATCTTGGGCGTCGACGCAAAGAGCTTGAAGCTCGTGGCGGCATTTAACGCCACGCCCAATGGAACTGCCGGCGGGATCTGGCAATCGGGCGCCGGCATAACAGCGGACGAGCAGGGCGACTTGTACGCCGTCACCGGCAACGGCACGTTCGATACGGCGCTGGACGCAGGCGGCTTTCCGATCCACGGCAATTACGGAGACTCAATCCTCAAGTTGGCCGTCGATCCGGCCAGTACGCCGGACCATCCGAACGTTAACGGTTGGGGACTGAAGGTCGTCGATTACTTCACCCCGTCCAATCAGCAAGCGTTGTCCGACGTGGACGCCGACTTGGGTTCCGGGGGCGTGCTGCTGTTGCCTGATTCTGCGGGCAGCGCCGCGCATCGGCGCCTGCTTGTGGCGGCCGACAAGGGTGGTTCGATTTACGTGCTCGATCGGGACGGATTGGGCGGCTTCGATCCCAGCGCCGACCACGTGCTTCAGGAATTTACGGAAATGCCGCACGGAGCGTACGACGTACCGGCCTATTACAACGGCGCGGTTTATTACGCGGGCGCGGCCGATCCAGTCAAGCGATTTACGGTCTCCGGCGGCGCCATGTCGGTCATCCCCGACAGCGTCTCGACTGAGTCGATTGGCTGGGGCGGCTCAACGATCAGCATCTCCGCCGGCGATGCAGCAGGCATCGCCTGGGCCGTCGACCCCGGCGCCGACCAGTTGCTGGCCTTCGACGCCGCCCACCTGGCCGATCGGCTCTACAGCAGCATCGATGCGCCCGGCGGTCGAGATGCGCTGGGAACCGCCGTCAAATTTTCCCTGCCGACGGTCGCCAACGGCCGCGTCTACGCGGGCACGGCCAACTCGCTGGTTATCTACGGCTTGCTGACTGCAGCCGGCGCATCGGCGCCACGCGACGGTCAGTTGGCGACGGTGCAAGGCGTCGAGGGCTTGCCCGTCGGCGGCGGCGCTCTGGCGACGTTTTCAGCAGGCGCGGGCGCGGAGGCGGCTGGCGACTTTCATGCCGCCATCGACTGGGGAGACGGCAGCTTTTCCTCCGGCACGGTGACGGCGAACGGCGACTCCTACCAGGTTTCGGGCGTCCACGTTTACCTCGACGAAGGGGCCTGGCCGGTGAAGATCACCATCTCGAACCCGGCAGGCGCGCTCCTGCTGCAGGGCGAGGCGCAAATCGTCGAAAGCCTGCTCCCCGATGGCGCGCGAGGTTCCGCCGACGATCGATTTCTCTCAGAACTCTACGCCGATCTGCTCGGGCGGCCGATCGATCTCGAAGGCTTGAACTACTGGCGCGGCGTGCTGCAAATGTCCTCCAGCCGCGGCCTTGTCGCGGCGGCGTTGGAGGATGCCAACGAGTTTCGCGAAGTCGAGGTGCAACGCCTTTTCCGCCGCTATCTGGGGCGGACGGCCGAACCGGCCGCGGCCTCCTACTTTGCCCGCGCCTTGGCCGACGGGGAAACCGAAACGCAGATCGCGACGAGTTTGTTAGCCTCGACCGAGTATTTTCAAACGCGAGGCGCGGGCGTCGACAGTCGGTTTTTAAATGCCATTTATCGGGATGCCTTAGGCCGCGGCTTGGACGATGCAGGCCGGACATTCTGGACGCAGGCGCTGCACGCCGGATTGCCGCGGACGGAACTTGTACGGTTGATGCTGGACGGCGACGAGTTTCGACGCCGGATCGTCGGACAGTTGTACGGCGAGTTATTGGACCGACCGGCCGACCCTGCCGGCGAGGCGGCCTTCGCCGCATGGCTGGCAGCCGGCGGGCGGCGAGAACATGTGGCCGCCGCGCTTGCGGCGTCGGATGAGTTTTTTGCCAAGACGGCGGACTGAACCGTGAACTGCCTGGCGGGCGGCACGCCATTTGCCGCCCCTTTCGCCCTCTTTCGCCCCGTGCGGAAGTAGCGTAACTTATCGGCTTTGGCCGCCGAGAGAAAATTGGAATGCTTTAGCTCCGTTTATTACTGTGGACCGGCGGGGAGTACACTGCAATGGCACGAAGCCGCCCTGGCAAGAAACAGGCGTCTGCAAGCAAGCCTTCTCGAAGTAAAGACGTCCGAGGGAAGCCCTCGCAAGGTAAAACCGCTCGAAGCAAAGTCGCCGCGGGCGAACCCTCGAAAAAGCAGCCGTCGCGCGTCAAACAGACGCATGAGCGACGCGACAAGGCCTGGCCGGTTCCGCCGGTTCGCAAGCTGGACGCCGTCTGGCTGGAAGGTCGCGTTCCGGCCGGCTACTGGGAAGACGCCGGCAATCGGCGCCGCTACATGTGGTGGCTGGGACAGAAGCTGGGCTTCAAAAAGCTCGAAGACTGGTATCAGGTTACGACCAACGACTTCAAGCGTCATCGGGGCGCCGGCGTGTTGTACGCCTATTGGAACAGTTCGGCCATTGCGGCCGTGCAGGAGACGTTTCCGAACTACGACTGGAAAGAGTGGTTGTTTCGTCAGGCGTCATTGCGGTTTTGGAACGACCGCCGCAATCATCGCCGCTACATGGATTGGCTGGCGGAACAATTGGACATTCGCCGCCCGGAGGACTGGTATCGCGTCTCGAACGCCGACTTCGAACGGCACAAAGGCGGCGCGTTCTTGCTGGAATATAACAGTACGATTTCCGCCGCGATCATGGCCTACTTGCCTGGTTTCGAGTGGAAAGAATGGCTGTTCAGCGGCACGCCCAAGGGCTTCTGGGACAAGCCTCGCAACCGCAAGCGTTACATGGACTGGCTCGGAGAACAACTCAGATACAAAAAGCCCGCAGACTGGTACGCCGTGACGCAGCACGACTTCTACGCCCATCGGGGCATCCAATTTTTGAAGCTCTACAACAGTTCTCCGATGGCGGCGGTGAAAGAGCGATTTCCAAAGTATCCCTGGAAAGAATGGATGTTCGCCCGGGTCCCGGTCACCTTTTGGAAATCACGCGCTAACCGCAAGCGGTACATGACCTGGCTGGGCGAACAGCTCGGATACAAGAAGCCCAGCGACTGGCGCCAGATCCGCCGCCACCACTTTCTGGAGAACTGCGGCGGCGGGCTGCTCGCGCAATACGCCTCATACGTCGACCTGCTGCGAGAACATTTGCCGCGCATGAAGTGGACGGCGCGCGAGGTTGAATAACCCGGCGGTCAGGTCTTCTCGAGCAACAGTTCCAGGTAGCTGCGGCGTTCGCTCTCGGCAAGTTGAAATTTCGCGGCCAGCGTGCGGAGGCATTGCTCGGCGCTCGGTCGATCGGCCTCGTCGGCCGTCAACTCCAGTTCGACGAACGTTCCGACTCCGTCGACTTCGTCCAGGGAAATCTCGACGTCGCGTCCTTCCCAGCCGAGCCGCGCCGTGCGGCGGTGCTTGCGCACCGTCGCCACCGGGCGAAATCCGAGCGCTTCCAGCAACTGGCCGAAATCAGCCAGCGCCGCAGCGCCGCCGGCAAGCGGCAATTCCAGTTCTCGCCGCGTCTTGCTGTCGGCTTCCAGCTTAGGCCCCTTGTAAGTGATCCGATTCGCTTCTCCCTCGCGGCGCAACCGCAAGGCTTCGTCCGTGACGGCAAAATCGCGAACCGGGTGGGCAAAATAGCAATCTTCTTGCAACTTGCTCTCGCCCGGCGCCGCGCCCAACACGGCCAGGCGGATCAAAAAGGCCTCCGGATCGGCGAGCCTGTATTTGCGTTCGACTTCGAATTTCACGGGTGGAAAGAAAGACTGGAGGACCCAGGGGCAATGTTCATTTCACCAGGTTTGATCCCACGCTGCGGGACGCCCTGCCGGCGCCGGCTTTGAAAAAGCATTCGGCCGGCGTCAGGTCGGCGAATTCTGATCGTAAGCGGCGGCCGGGCTATTGGCATTGCTGGGAGCGATGGAAGGCGTTTCGTCGCGAGAGACTTGAGCCTCCAGCACGTGCTGACGCCGGAGCTTGCGCACCAGCACGCGAAGCCCGTTGGCCCGCACGATATCGCCGCCGTGGACGGGACGTTTCAGTTTCGCAGCGACCCAGTCGTGCCGCGTACGGCAGTTGGGCGGCAACTCCATGCGATCGATGCGCACGCCAAGCACCTGTTCCAGTCGATCGAGCGAAACGCCGCCCCCGACGACCCAACCGACGCCTACTTCGGCGACATGGCTCGGCGCGCGGTCGTATTCGTCCTCGATATCGCCCACGAGTTCTTCCAGAATATCTTCCATGGTGACCATCCCCACGACCCTGCCGGCCCGGTCGCGGACCAATGCAATATGAACGTGCTCGTGGATCATGCGCTGCAAGCTGGAAGCGATCGATAATTCCTCGGACAGTTCCGGGATCGAACGCATGATCCCTCGCAGCGAGGGCTGGTCGGGACTCAGGCGCAGTTCGGAAACCAGATCTTTGAAGTTGACGTAACCGCAGATCGTTTGCGGATTGCCCGGCTCGGCGCAGACGGGAAACCGGGTGTGCATATCGGCATGCGCTACGACCAGGCTCTGCGACATGCTGTGACTGAGGTCGAGCGTGATGATTTCGCGCGTGGGAATCATGATCTCGGCGATCCGCCGACTCGACAGCCTGGCGGCGCCCAGAATGATCTTTTCCTCCTGGCCGCCGATCAATCGCGAGGTGCGAGCCAGCGCCACCACGGCCCGCAATTCCTGCATCTCCGTGACTTCCGCCTTGTGCCCTTCGACCGTCGGCTGCCAGCGCCGTTCGCTCCAACTCAACAGCGTCTTAACGGAGCCTTCCAGCACCCACACGGCCGGGTAGACCACCAGCGACATGGCCCAAATCGGCGCCGATAACCGCAAGCAGACCCATTCCTTGTTCTTGAGCGCGAAGACCTTGGGAATCAATTCGCCCACGGTAATGGTCAGCGCGCTGAGCGGGACGACCACGGCGGCCAACGCCAGCACTTCGCTGGTCCAGGTCGAAAGGCCAAACCAGCGGGCGAAGACCGGCGCAAATGCCTCGTCGGCGCTGGCCCCGCCGGTCGCAGCAGCAATCGCCCCCACCAGCGTAATGCCCAGCTGCAAGGCTGCCAGGCTGGCTTCCATGTTCTGCTTCATCCGCAGGGCCGAGCGAGCGCCGCGGCGGTGCTGATCCGCCAGGGCCTTCAAGCGGCCGACGGAAACACTGGCTAGGGCGATTTCATAGGCGGCGAAAACTGCATTGCACCCGACCATCAACAGCATGAACAACCAGGTTGCCGCCGTCATTGAACCCTCGTAGATTCGATCGATCGTAGCCGGCCTGATCGATCGGAAGTGGCACTACTGGCCCCGCCGGCGTTACGGCATTCTATCCTTTCGCTCGGCTTTTTGCATAAATTCTCGCCACAGATCGAAGCAAGTGTATAATTCACAAGCGGTTACCGACATTCAAACTACTTGCCTCTGGATGCACAAGGCACACGGACTCGCCGCCCAGCCCTGACGGCGCCGGGCTAGATGGCGCGGCCCGAACGTCGGGCAAATCATGCGCCGGGCAAGACTCGCCAAACGACCGGTTCGATGGAGAGGAATATTTGATGCAAGACGAGGAGCTGCGGGAGTTCGCCGACCGTCGTAGCGGCGGCTTCTGGTTCTGGTTGCTGGCGGCGCTGCTGGCCGCGAGCGTTGTGGCCTTCACGCTGCTTCAGCCCGGCGGACGCGGGGGCGATTTCGGCATAGCCGGCCAGTCGCTGACCACGATTGAATTGACGCCGCTGCATGGCGATGCCGCTCCCATCGGGCCCCAGGAACTGGAAGGTCGCGTTTCCGTGCTTAACTTCTGGGGAACCTGGTGCCCGCCTTGTCGCGCCGAGTTTCCTCATCTCCTCAAGCTGCGAGAAAAGTTTCAAGGTCGACCCGAGTTTCAGTTGCTGTCCGTTTCGTGCGGCACGGGGCGTGATAGCGACCTGGCCGAGTTGAGGGAAGAAACCGAACTCTTCCTGAACGAACAAGGCGCGGAACTGCCGGTCTACGCCGACCAGTACGCGCAAACTCGCGTCGCCGTGGGGGATTTGCTCAAGGCTTCGGACTTTTCCTACCCGACGACATTGGTGCTGGATGCGGAGGCAAAGATCCGCGGCATCTGGGTCGGCTTTCAACCGGGCGATCAGCGCCAACTCGAGGCGCTCGTTGCCAAACTGTTGGGAGAGTGAGGCGGCCGAGAGGCGGCGTTACTGCTGTCTTTGCTTTAACTGCCGTTGCAGCAGCCGGGTCGCTTCGTAAGGGTCGGTCGCCGAGAGAATCGCCCCGCTGACGGCGACGCGCGATACGCCGGCGGCGAGCACGTCTGGCAGGTTCTCGCTGTTGACGCCGCCAATGGCGAAAGCCGGCAGTCGAATCTCAGCGGCCACCGCCTTGAGCAACGCGAGCCCTGTCAGTTGTGTCGCGTCGAACGGCTTGGTCGTGGAGGCGAAGGTCGGCCCGACTCCGATATAGTCGGCGCCGTCCAGAACCGCTTGCCTGGCTTGCTCGAGGGAATGGGTCGAAACGCCGATCAAGGCCTGCGAACCGACGATGGCCCGGGCGTCGCGGACGGAGAGCTCCTCCTGGCCGACATGGACGCCGTCGGCGGCGCCCAGCACCGCGAGGTCGGCGCGATCGTTCATGACGAACAGCGTGTGCGTGCCGCGCGTGAGCTCTCTCAGGCGCCGCGCTCGAGCGAGCAACTCGCGGTCGTCGAGCCGCTTGTCACGCAGTTGAATCACGTCAACTTCTGCAGCGACGAGCCTCTCGACCAACGCGGTCAATGCGGCCAGGCTCTCGCGCCCGTCGACAAGCGCGTACAACGACGCCTGCTCGATCCGGCAATTCGCCGACGGCCCCGCCCCGGTCAGAGTTGCCGCGTCGCGTTCCAGCGCATAGACGCGGTATCGGAGTTGCTTCATGGCCGCGCCGAAATGGCCGTCGAACGTCTTGCCGAACTCTTCCAGGCTGCGGAGCGATTCTTGCACCCGTTTGAAGTTCGCCGCCACCACGGCCCGCAAGTCCGCTCGGCTTCGCTCCGCCTCGGCGGTCAGTTGCGTGCCGACGTCTTCCCGGGTGTTGCGTGCCGCGAGCAGCGAGGATGATTCGAACTTTGCAAGCTCCGCCGCCAGGCCATGACGCAGTTGCTTGAGTTGATCGGTAAGCCCAACGTCGTCCAGGGCGAAGCGGGCGAAATCCTCCAGCACGCGCAGCCCTTCTCGCCCACGGTTGGCCGCCGCATCGATGATGCGGAGCAGCGCGGTTCGTTCCCCTTTCGAAACAGGTGCAGGACCAGGCCACGGTTTTATTTCCTCTCCCTTGGTGAGAGGATTAACGCGAGGGGGCAAGGCCGTTCCCTCTCCCTTTGGCAGAGGATCAAGGTGAGGGCGCAAAGCCGTTCCCTCTCCCTTTGGGAGAGGGCTAGGGTGAGGGCGCGTCTCGATTGATTGCGACTCCCCTGTTGATCGCGACTCCCGTGTTCGCCCTGTGTCTCCCACCGGTTCTGTCTCGCCTCTCTCCGCTTCGAATGCTTGAGCGGCGGTAAACGGCTCGCCTGCCTCAATCCCTTCCACCGATAGCGGGCCCGACTGATGACCGGCGAGACGATGAATCTCTTGCTCCAGCGTTTCCACCGCAATCCCTCGCTCCGCCAGCCAGGCGGCCAATTCGCCCTCGGCGGCCGCCAATCCCAGCAGCAGATGCTCCGTGGCCAAGATCAGCGGTGGAGGATAATCGATCAGCCTGGTCGCCGCGGCGTCAAGCGCCGCCTGCACCGCGGCGGAAAACTCGTCGCAGCGTTGCGGGACGGCAAGGCCGGAAAACTTCAATTCCGGCCACCGTCGGCAGACCACCGGGACGTCGATCCCACGCGCCGCTAGCATAGAGGCCGCACGGCACTCGGCCTCGGCCAGCAGGCCCAGCAATAACTCGGGGGGAGTTATGCCGTTAGGACTGTCAGAACTGGTCCACTGCGAGGCGGCTTTCAAGGCCCGTTGAGCCGCTGGGGTGAACTGCAATGCCACGGCGATCTCGATTCTTTGCCAGATAACCTAACTTCAAGGCGGACTGCTACTTGCCTTGATTCAGCCTAGCTCCGGCAGTAGAATTCGGCAACGACTAGCTTTGCCACGGATGCGGCAAACCTTTTTGTTGAATCCTTTCTCCCGCTTCGGACGTAGAAGGAGCTGAGCCTGTGCGCGGGACCTATGTACCTGGGGCGAATGGGCCTCGGGCGAATCGGGCGACCTGTCTCTGGCCGGGCCTTTCGCAGCTTTGGGTGGAAGGCGCCTGGTCCGGCCTGGCAATGGCTTTCGGTTTTGCCTGTTTATTCAACCTATTATTGCTGAACAGCCTGGTTTGGACGGAATGGGTCGAACCGGGCATGCGACGCGCAGGATGGACGCTTTTAGCCGCCTTTTGGCTGGTTTCGGCCTGGACGTCTCGGCGCTGGTGCGCTGAAAAAAACGCGGCAAAATCGCCCGATCTCGAGCGGGACTTGTTTCTGCCGGCTTTGGGGGAATACTTAAAGGGGAATTGGTACGAGGCAGAGTCCATCTGCCAGCAACTTTTGCGGGACAAGGCCCGCGATGCCGAAGCAGAATTGATGCTGGCCACCATTCTGCGGCACACCGGCCGTTACGCCGCGGCCCGCGAGCGGCTGAACGAGTTGAAGCGGTGGGACGATTCGGCGAAATGGGAGTGGGAGATCGCAAACGAACTGGAGCGGCTGGCTGAAGCTGAACAGCAGGAGCCGGACGATTCCGAACTGCAAGCTGCCCCGGCGTCGACTCCTTTGTTGGAAGCGGCGTGAAAGGTAAACGGAGACCTGGAATGTACGAACGATTTACAGACCGCGCCCGGAAGGTCATGCAACTGGCCAACCAGGAAGCTCAGCGGTTCAACCATGAATACATCGGCACCGAGCACGTCCTGCTGGGGCTGATCAAAGAAGGCAGCGGCGTCGCCGCCAACGTGCTCAAGAATCTCGACGTCGACTTGCGCAAAATCCGCCTGGAGGTCGAGAAGCTGGTGCAGAGCGGCCCCGACATGGTCACCATGGGCAAGCTGCCACAGACTCCGCGGGCCAAAAAGGTCATCGAGTACTCGATGGAAGAAGCTCGCAACCTGAACCACAATTACGTCGGCACCGAGCACATCCTGCTCGGCCTGTTGCGCGAGCAGGAAGGCGTGGCTGCGCAAGTGCTGATGAACCTGGGCTTGAAGTTGGAAGAGGTCCGCGAAGAAGTCCTCAACCTGCTCGGCCACGGCATCGAAGGCAACGAAGGCAGCGAGCGGCATCCGTCCGGCGGCGGCGGGAGCGGCGGCTCGGGCGAGTCGAGCAAGTCCGGCAAGTCGAAGACTCCGGCGCTGGACAGCTTCGGCCGCGACCTGACCGAACTGGCCCGCCAGGGCAAGCTTGATCCGGTCATCGGCCGCGAGAAGGAAATTGAACGCGCCATCCAGATTCTCTGCCGCCGCACCAAGAACAACCCGGTGCTGCTGGGCGAGGCGGGTGTCGGCAAGACGGCCATCGTCGAAGGCTTCGCGCAGCGCGTGGTCGACGGCGACGTGCCCGAGCTGCTCGCGGATCGCCGCATCGTGGTGCTCGACCTGGCGATGATGGTCGCCGGCACCAAGTATCGCGGCCAGTTCGAAGAGCGCATCAAGGCGGTGATGAACGAAGTCCGCCGCGCCAAAAATACCATTCTGTTCATCGACGAGCTGCACACCCTGGTCGGAGCGGGCGGCGCGGAAGGCGCCATCGACGCCTCCAACGTGCTCAAGCCGGCTTTGGCCCGCGGCGAAATCCAGTGCATCGGCGCCACCACGCTCGACGAGTACCGCAAGTACATCGAGAAGGACAGCGCGCTGGACCGCCGCTTCCAGACCGTTGTGGTTGAGCCGCCGAGCCCCGAAGAGGCCGTCGAGATCCTCAAGGGTCTCCGCGACCGGTACGAGACGCATCACCGCGTGCAGATCACCGACGACGCGCTGGCTGCGGCCGTCGAGTTGTCGAACCGT
>DASZUP010000201.1:0-2258 GCA_035547635.1 Pirellulales bacterium | reverse complement strand
CAAGGCTCCAGCGGCGACGGCGGCCCCGCCAGCGCCGCGGGACTCGGTTACTCCGCGGGCATCGCGGTCGATTCATCGGGCAACCTGTTCATCGCTGACGAATTTAACAATCGCATCCGAGCGGCGGCGAGCGGCGCCGTGGTCGACGTGAAGCCAACCCCCTTCGTCGTGAACGACGCCGTTTACACCATCGGCTCGGGCGTCGTCAGCGTCTCCGCCGCCGACGGACTGCTCGTAAACGACACCGGGCCCTCGCAACTCACCGTGACCGCAGGCACGGTCACGGGCGCCGAGGGTGGCACGTTCGTGTTTCATGCCGACGGCTCGTTCAGCTATACGCCGCCCGCCAAGTTTCCGGGCTTCGACTATGCCCAGTTCACGGTCACCGACGCCCAGGGCGACCAGGGTACGGCCACGGTCAACGTGCTCTCGCAGACCGGCGGCGTGGTGTGGAAATTCTACGAGCAGGTGCTCGACCGCGCCCCCGATTACGGCGGTTTGCAGTTCTGGATCAACGACTTGTCCAGCGGTGGCAAGCCGGCCGATATCGCGGCAGGCTTCTTCGAGAGCGATGAGCTGCTCGACCAAATCGTCGCCAACTATTATCAGCAGTACTTGCTGCGCACGCCCGACGCCGGCGGCCTGGCCTACTGGAAACAGGTCTGGCGCGCGGCCGGAGGCCCCGAAACCATCAGGGCGGGCTTTGCCGATTCGCCGGAGTTCTACGCGTCTGCCGGCGGCACTCCGCAAGCTTGGGTGACGGAACTCTACCATCGCATTCTCGGGCGCGATCCCGACCCGCAAGGCGACCAGTACTGGCTGAATTACCTGACCAGCCACGGGAACACGGCGGCGACGCGAGACAAAATCGCACTCGATTTCTTCACGTCGCTCGAAACCGACAAGGCGGACGTGACCGGTTGGTTCCAGGAATACCTAGAGCGGGCGCCGACGGCCAGCGAACTCGACCAATATGCCGGCGAAATGCAGGCCGGCAAGACCGATCGCGACATCGAGCAGGAGATCGCCAACCTGCCCGAGTATGGCCAAAACCCGCCGGCGCCGGCTGCTGGCACGGCCGAACGGCTGCCCGAATATTACTAACCATTGGCCGCCACAAACAGTCAGCAGGCCAAAGGTAGCGTCTTCTCGAAGCTTGGCGGCTAGTCCGCGAGGCTGACTGCGTTGCCCTGCCAAGCCGTTTACAGTCGCAGATTCGGAGAACCGGCCAGGGCATTGCTCGTCAGGGCCGGAACCGCTTCCCAGCCCTTGGTCCCGAACCGCCACGTGCAAATGCGCTGAAGTGAGCGCGCAATTCGAGCGTCCCGCCTCGTCCGCGGACCTATGCCCGTAGCGTCATCCCAAACGCGACGTCGGCCACAAAGAAGTTGATTTCACTTTCCCGTTATTCCCTGATCGCTACCTCTTGCGCGCTTGGGTCCGGCAGCCCTCTTTATCCTACGCGGGACGATGCCCCCCGGTGGCGAAAAGGCGCGCTCTGTTTGCACTTGGCCGAGCGAGCAGGCACACAAGCGACTGCCGACGCGAGTCCAAGAGCATCACAAGCCCCCCACTGAACACTCATTCACGACACAATTCGGCAGTGCGCTCCTCAACTTGTCCCTAGTGCGTTCTGAGTGACCGCCCCAAAATATGGTCTTCAATCCCCTCAAACGCTGAAGATGCGGAAGAGTCTCCCGAATATCCGGCTCCGTGTTATACCCAACAGGAAAATTCACAACCTCAACATATTGAAAGTAATCGTTGCCGGTGCGTTGCAGCGTCAACATGGCGAATGGTCCGTAAAGAACTTGGCCGCCCAACGCTTCAATCGCCTTCACGGCTTCCCGTTGCTCGCGGGCTCTGTTGACGAGGATTCCGAGCCAGACGGCTAACGCCGTCAGAACGACGAGAAACGAGCGGAGCGAATATTGGAACCAGCGGCGAGGTGGCTTCATTGTAGGGGGCCGTACTGTGAGCGGAGAAGCCGGGCCTGCTGGCACTTCAGTGAACGATTCGGCGGATTTTGCAGTGTGGCAGTGCAGCTTTTAGTTCGGCTAGCGAGCTCGTTGCAGTTTCGTATGGAACACCGACTGCGTATAGTCTGCGAAGTCGCTTGAGGTGTGGAATGGACTTCACGATATCCGGCTTCTCCCCGAGAATGGCTACATAGGCGTCCTGGAAGAAGTCATCGCCAACAACCCGCCGCAACCACGCTCGTCCGGCTGGCTCCTCGGCGAACGGGTCCTCCCAATCAT
>DASZUP010000200.1:0-3213 GCA_035547635.1 Pirellulales bacterium | reverse complement strand
CGTAGCTTGCACACATCCCGCCAGCTTTGCCTTCACGGCGGACGACGCACCGTCTGACCGTGCGAACAAACCCTTCACACGGCCTGCTCACGCTGATCAGCGAGTATTAGCGCAGATCAGCGCTACTTCTCCTATCGCGGCGACGTTCCGAGCGCGCCCGGCTTGCCGCCGTTCAGAAGCCGTACTTCTGCAGCTTTTCGCGGAGCACGTCGGCCGTAAACGGCTTGACGAGATAATCGGAAACGCCCGCCTCGATGGCCTGCACGACGCGCGTCTTTTCCGCCTCGGTGGTGACCATCATGATCTTCACTTCCGGATCGACGGCGCGGATTTCCTTGACCACTTCCAGGCCGGTTTTGCCGGGCATGTTCCAGTCGGTCAACACCAGGTCGAATTCGCCCGGCTTGAACTTGGCGACGGCCTCGGCGCCGTCGGCCGCCTCGGTCGCCCCTTCGGCGCCAACGGCCAGCAGCGAACGGATGATGATCTTGCGCATGGTGCTTGAGTCGTCGGCGACTAAGACTCGAAGGCTCATTGTAGCGGTCTCCTGAGTTGGGCTGAACACTCCGCTTCGTCCAGCTCGGCCGACCCGCCGGGAGCTGTGGCGAAGACCTTTCTGCCCGGCCTTCCGCTTCAACCCGCCTTTCGGTTCGTGCGGCTAACGAAAACGCGCCTGCGGCGCTGAACAGGGTGCGTCGCATGACTGCGGGAAAACATAGGTTCGCGCGACAGGCTGTCAAACGCCCTGCGCTTTTGGCGCGCAGAATTGCCCGCCGAGGGCCGGCTGTGACGGATGTAAGGAAGTGCCGACGCGGCAGCCGGGGACCCGAGCCGGCATGATTTCGGACGCCCATTGCGCCGGAATCGCCCTGCCTGGGACTTTCCGCATCCTGCCCGCCCGCTATGGCGTTTCCGTCAGCGCAGAATCCGCGTCAGAGTCTCGCGGATTTCGCTCTCGATCTTGCCTTTGAACATCATGGCGGCGAACGGCAGGTCGATGTCCATCTTCACCTCGTCCTCGCTCAGCGTTCCGGCGCCTGAAATCTTGAAGCCGAACGTCGTGAAGCTGAACTTGAGCGTGTCCCCCTCCCACGCCTCCTGCAAGTTGCCGACCTGGTCCTGGTGCTTTTCCTTCAGCCGCTCCATGAAGCTGTTCAGGCGCTGGGCGGCCTGGTCGCGGCCCAGGGTATGAGGAATGGTGATTGAGAGCTTTGGCATAAGGTCATCCTTGTCGCGTTTTGTGGCGGCCTTCCGTTCGTCGCTTTGCGGATCGCAGCGTGGATCAGCCCGAGACGCCCAGCTTGGCTTTCAGATCGGTCAGCAACCGCACGGCATGACCGATCTCGGCCTTTTGCCGTTCCGGCTCTTGCGGGATTTCGCGTTCGATGGTCAGCGGGCCTTCATAACCAATCTCGGCCAGCGTGCGCAGGTAGTTCTCCATGCCCACGTCGCCTTTGCCCAGCGGAACCTCGGCGCCCCACTCCTGGCCCGGGTTCTTGGCCCACGTGCCGTCCTTGCAGTGTACGCTGCGGACGTACTTGCCGACCTTCTTCAACGCCTCGATCGGCTCGCCTGAACCGTAGAGGATCATGTTGGCCGGGTCGAAGTTGATGAACAGGTTGTCGCTGGCGACGTCGTGGATGAATTGCAGCAGCGTGTCGGCCGGCTCTTGTCCGGTTTCCAAGTGCAGCGCCTGGCCGTTCTGCTTGGCGTGGTCGCAGACGTCGCGCGTCACGTCCAGCACTTCGGCGTACAGCGGGTCGGACGTGTCGTGCGGAACAAAACCCAGATGCAAGGCCACCACCGGGCAGCCGAGCAGTTTGGCGAAATCGGAGATTTCCTTCATTTCCTTCGTGCGGGCGGCGCGGGTTTCAGGCGGAACCAGGCCGACCGTCTTGAGCACGGTGGGAATATCGGCGTAGCTTTCGCCTTCAAAACCGCCGAACACGGCCGTCAGCGTGATGCCGGCCTCTTTCAGCCGGCCGAGAAAGGCCTGGGCCTGTTCCGGCGTCCGCGTTTTCTGTTCGGGAGCGTGCAGTTGAATCGTCGGCACGCCCAACTCGCGCGCCACTTCCAGCTTCACTCCCAAGCCCGCGTCGATGCTGGCAAAAACGCCAATCGGCCACTTTTCCACCGTGGTGCTCCTGGTTGATTTGCGACGAGTCGGATCCGCCCTGCCGGCAATAACCTACCAGAAACACCGCGGCCTTCGCAAACCGCGCCGCGGCGCCCGCAGCGCATTTCACTTTTCCCCTGTTGGGCGAAGGGCGCCTGGCCAACGGCTTCGGGCTGACAGGCGCCCAGGCGCGTGGCAGATTCCCGCCCTTTGTTGAGGCGTGAAAGACCGGCCGTTTGATTCCTCGCGGCGCCGGGCTGGGTTACAATACTTGTTCGGGGTTTTCCGGCTCAGCCGGCCCGCCTGACCCACGCCCGCCAGGAGTCGCCCGCCGATGCGCCTGTCTCGCCGTCTGCCCGCGCTGTTCCTCGCTCTGACATTCTTCGCACTGACATCGATGCTGGCCGTTGCCGACGCCTCCGCGGCCGACGGCAACCGGCTCGTCTATCTGGACGAGAACGATCCGTACTATCCCTCGCTGGAGTTCCCCAAGCTCGTCACGCCGCAATGGATCGGCGAGGAGGGCGTCGACGCGGTCGTGGTGCTGGCCATCGACGATATGCGCGGGCATGAAAAGTGGGAAGACTATTTGCGTCCGATCCTGGAGCGGCTCAAACAGATCGACGGCCGCGCGCCGGTCAGTATCATGACCTGCCGCATCGAGCCCGAGGATCCGCACCTGCAGACCTGGCTTAAAGAAGGGCTCAGCCTGGACGTCCACACCTACGACCATCCTTGCCCGCTGCTCTGCAAAAACGACTTCGCCCAGGCCAAGGGAACCTTCGATCGCTGCGTCGATCTGCTCAACCAGGTTCCGCACAACCGTCCGACCGCGTTCCGCACGCCTTGCTGCGATTCGCTCAACACCGTCAGCCCGCGAACCTTTGCCGAGATCTTCAACAAGGTCACGCCGGAGGGGCATTTTCTCACCATCGACAGCTCGGTGTTCAATGTCTTCACCTCGAACGATCCGCAACTGCCGCGCGAGCTAATCCTCGAAGCAGCAGGGAAAGACCGCTTCCGCAAGTACGTGCCTTACGATCGCTCGTTCGTCAACACGATCGAGAACTATCCCTATCCTTATGTCATCGGCCGGC
>DASZUP010000199.1:0-2939 GCA_035547635.1 Pirellulales bacterium | reverse complement strand
CCTACGGGTTTCCTTGCGGCAAGTCCGCGAAAGGAGACCCGTACGTGGCGAATCTGCTCAAGATGGCGAAATTGCAGTCGATACTCTCATTACACGCGCAACATTGGTCCCAACGCCGGATCGCGCGCGAGCTGGGCGTCGATCGGGAGACGGTCCGGAAGTACCTGCGGGAGCACTTGTGCGGGGCAAAACCCGCCAACGCGCCGACCGGCTCCGGCGAGTCAAAACCAGCCAGTGTGAGAGGCTTCCCGGCTGGCGAATCAAAACCAGCCAACGCGCCGATCGGCGAGTCGCCGGCGGCCGAACCGCCCAAACCGGCTGAGGCGGAGCCAAATTCAGGCGCCGCCCACGGCCCGCGCAGTCAATGCGAGCCCTACCGCGAGACGATCCTGGCCGGCCTGGAGTCCGGGCTGTCGCTGAAGCGAATTCATCAGGATCTGGCCGACGCGGGGGCGACGGTCCACTACGACAGCTTGCGACGGTACGCCCGCCGCCTCGGCGCCGCGCGTCCGTTGCCGTTCCGGCGAATGGAATGCGCCGCGGGCGAGGAAGCGCAAGTCGATTTCGGCACGGGCGCGCCGGTGATCGACGCGGAAGGAAAGCGGCGCAAGACGCACGTGTTTCGGATCGTACTCAGCCACAGCCGCAAGGGCTACAGCGAAGTTACCTTCAGGCAGACGACCGAGGACTTTCTGCGGGCCTTGGAAAACTCCTTCCGTCATTTCGGCGGCGCGCCGAAGACGCTGGTGATCGACAACCTCAAGGCGGCGGTGGCTCATCCCGACTGGTTCGATCCCGAACTCACGCCCAAGGTGCAGTCGTTCTGCCGGCATTATGGCATCGCGATCCTGCCGACGAAGCCCTATACGCCGCGGCACAAGGGGAAGGTCGAAGCGGGCGTGAAGTACGTGCAGGACAACGCGCTCAAGGGGCGCCGCTTCCCCAGCCTGGCCGCCCAGCAGCAGCACCTGCAACACTGGGAGGCGACGGTCGCCGACACGCGGATCCACGGCACGACCAAGCGGCAAGTCGGCGCGCTGTTCGACGCGGCCGAACGCGGCGCGCTGCTGCCGCTGCCGGTCGAACCGTTCGCCAACTTCCACGAAGCGCAGCGAAAGGTGCATCGCGACGGCCATGTGGAAGTGGCCAAGGCGTATTACTCGGCGCCGCCGGAGCACTTGGGCCGCACGATGTGGGTGCGGTGGGACGCCCGGTTGGTGCGAATCTTCAATCATCGCTGGGAGCAAGTAGCCGTCCATTTGCGTCAGGAGCCGGGCAAGTTCAGCACGCTCGGCGAGCATCTGGCGGCGGAGAAGATCTGCGGTCTGGAGCGAGGCGTCGGCTACTTGCTGAACCAGGCGAGTCTGATTGGCAAGCGAACGCACGAGTGGGCGCAAGCCATGCTCGCGGCGCGAGGCATCGAAGGGACGCGTACGCTGCAGGGGCTGCCGAGTCTGGCCCAGAAGTACGGCGGCGAAGCCCTGGAAAAAGCCTGCGAAACCGCCCTTTCGTACGGGGCTTACCGGCTGCGAACGCTGCGTCAGTTGCTCAAGCGTCAAGCGGCGCCGCAACAACAACTTCTGCCCTTCATCGACAAGCATCCGATCATTCGTCCGCTCGACGATTACGCCCAAGTCGTCGCTCGGGCGATCCATCGCCGCAGCAGTCGCCCCTCCGTGGGCGAAGGTTTTACAAGGCATGGCTCGGGCGTTCGAGCGGGCCTGGAACACAGCAGCCCTGACAGCGGCGACTGCCAGGGCTGTGCGGCGCCTTCGACGCGCCCTCGATCCGGTTATCCCTCGCCCGGTTGCTCCTCAGCAGAGCCGGGTTCCGTTTCGCCGGACCAACCCAGCGTAATTCCCTTTCCCCCTCTTCGCCAGGAGTGACAACCATGAACGAACGAATACGAACCACGCTGCGTCAGTTGCGGCTTTCGGGGCTGGCCGAGACCTTGGAGATCCGCTTGCAGGAAGCGGCCGGTCATCAACTGAGCCATGCCGAGTTCCTGGAACTGGTCCTGCAAGACGAGCTGCTGGTGCGCAATCAGCGGCTGATCGATCGCCGCGTGAAGGCGGCTCAGTTCCGCGAACTGAAGGCGCTCGACGATTTCGATTGGGCGTTCAATCCTTCGATCCCGCGCAAGCAGGTCTTCGACCTGGCCGCCTGCCGCTTCGTGCGCGAGGCTCGCGACGTGCTGCTGCTCGGGCCGCCCGGCACGGGCAAATCGTTCCTGGTCCAGGCGATCGGCTATCTGGCGATCAAGATGGGCTTCACGGTGCTGTATCGGTCGATCTTCGACGTGGTTCGCGACTTCCTGCACGACGAGGCGATTGAAGGACAAGACAAGGTGCTCTCACGGTATCTCAAGCCCGACTTGTTGATCGTCGACGACATGGGCATGAAGCAGCTTCCGCGTCGCAGCGGCGAGGTGCTGTTCGAGATCGTGATGCGACGCTACGAGACTCGCTCCACGATGATGACCAGCAATCGTCCGCTGCAGGATTGGGGCAAGCTGATCGGCGACGTGCCCAGCGCCACGGCGATCCTGGACCGCTTTCTGCACCACGCGGAGATCATCTCCATTACCGGCCGCAGCTACCGCCTGCGGAACCGCCAGCAGCGCGATGACGCCGAACCTGATTCAAAACCAGCCAACGCGCCGACCGGCCCAGCAGGGAAGAAGAAGGCCAAGCCTGATCCTGAAAAACCCGCTGACAAAGCTGATTGACACTTGCAGGTCGTGACAGACTGAACGATTATTCAACCTCACAACCGCGCTGGTCCAACCCGCCGATCGATGGCTGGTTTTAACGCGCCGAATGACACTGAGACCTTCGACTTCCTGGGCTTCACGCACATCTGTGGCTTGAAGCGGCAGTCAAAGAGGTTTCACGTGAGGCGAAAGACGGTGAAGAAAAGGCTCCGCGCCAAGTTGCAGG
>DASZUP010000198.1:0-9369 GCA_035547635.1 Pirellulales bacterium | reverse complement strand
CGCTGTGAACGGCTGAGCATATTCATCAGCCGCAGCGTCTCCATTACGATCACCGCCGGCAGCAGGCCGCACATGCTGATGTGATTCTTTCTGACCGTCTCGTACAAGCGCTCGGGATCGAGCGTTTCCAACGCAGACAGGGCTATTTCGTCCAGGCGCCGGTTTTCGGCGTCGCTGGCAAAGTGGTTCATGTCGCTGGAGATGACCAACAGCGGCCGGCGGCCTTCGCCCTGCAGGCACTTCACCAGGCCGGCGGCGAACTCGCGGCAGCGCGCCAGGTTGCCTCCGCCGATGGCAATGCCCGTCACGCGAGCCTGAGGCGCCAGTTTCGCCAGGAAGGGCAATTCCACTTCGATGGCATGTTCCTGCTGATGCGCAGCCGCGTCGAGTTGCAAGCCGGGAATCGCTTCGACCAACTTCCGGGCCAGATCGGGATCCGAGGCAATCGTGGCGCCGGGGATCGACCAGGCTTGCTGCGGCGCCACGGCCCACTCCACGCCGTGCGGAGTGTGCTTGGGACCGAGCACGATTACGCTGTCGGGAATTTCCACGCGACGCAGCGTTTCCGCCGCAATGCGCCCCGAGTAGCGCAAGCCCGCGTGCGGCAGCATGACTGCCGGCCACGACTCGCGAGCGCACGCTTCGCCGGCCAGGAGCTCATCGACAAGCGCAGAAAGCGCCTGCGCCTCGCCTGGATAGAATGTTCCGGCCACGGCCGCCGGGCGAATGGCCGGGCCGAGCTGCGGTCGCGGAGCATTGGCGGCCGAGAACCGGCCGGCATTCGAAATCGCCTCCAGGCTGAACAGCATGGTCGCCTCCGGCATGGTCGACTGCGCGAGCTTCGCCGCCTCGTCGAGCACGGCTTGCGCCGACGATTCTCGCGAGAACACGGCGGCGCTCTTGGCGCCTTCGATCGCCAGCAAGGCGCGACGTCGCGGGTCGAAGCCGTTCAGGTCAGGCTCGGCCAACGTGCCATGAACGGCAGGGTCGCATAACACCATCAGCTCGAATTGGCAGTCGCCGAGCCGCTCGGCGCCGGCCGCTCCCAACGAACGCGCCATCTCTTCGGCCAGATGGAACAAGGTCGACTGCAGCGGCACGGGCTGCCGCAACGACCACTTGCTGGCTTGCAGCAATGACTTGCCTTCGTCGTCGCGCACTGCAGCAACCACGCCGTTGACGTTGGCGTCGGGCATTCCAAATGCGTAATAGCTGGGCGTGGCGCCTCGCAGTATTGCCAGCACGTTATCGCGGCAAAAGTTCGCCAGGCCGGCAACTTCATCGTCACTGAGCAACGGCGCCGGCGAGGCCGCGCCCTTGAGACCATGAGCCTCCAAATCAACGATCTCTGCGAACGCGCCGCCCATCACCTGGCCTTCGAAGGTCCACAATGAGGCGTCGTCTTCTTTCCACGTCGTCGGCGGCAGCCCGGCTTTCAAGCAGACGTGCTGCAGAAACGTTTCGGCGTCCAGGTTGTGTTCAATTGCTACGACAGGCAGCAGCAAGCCTCGGGCTTCGCCGCGAGCAATCTGCAAGCCGTGCTTGCCGACAACGATGGCGTCTCGCCGGGCCTCGCCCCGTTCGGCCACCTGCTGCGGGCCGTGCAACAGAGAGACTTCCAATTCCAAGTGCGCCAACTCGCTGGGCGAGATGGGCGGAAAACGCGGATCGTCGCAGGCGGCTCGCGTCGCAGCATGCGAAATCGCTTGGGCCAGCGGCAGAGACGTTCCGTGCGTGCCGCAACAGCTTCGCAATCGGCCCGTGCGTTTCAGCGTGACGAAGGCGCCCGTCACGCTAGCCGCCGGCAGTTCATTCAACAAACGCTGGACTTCATCCAGGCCGCTCCCGTGAGCCGTGGAGGCGACCACGCGCGCGGCGGCGTGCAAAACGGCTTGCTGCTGATCAGCCGAAAGATCGAGCGCGCCGGGCGGAGTGGAAGTTGCCGCATGGGACGGAGCAGAAGACTGGTTCACGGTGCGGACCTGCGGTTCCAGGATGGGGAGCTGTGATTTCGAAGGCTGTTCGGAGGCGAAGGCGGAAATCCGCACCGGCTGACGTCTCGAACCCCATGAGCCGGGCGCTGCGTCGAAGCGGCCCGCGATGCGGGCGCCGCAATGCTTGCAGTTCGAACCCGCCAGCGCGTACTCGGCCAATTCGTAGCCGTTGCGTTCAATCAGCAGACGTTTGCACCCGGGGCAAAACGTGCTTTGCTCTCGCGACGCATGAATGTTTCCAGGATAAACATAGTTCATGCCGAGCGACAACGCGATGTCTCGCGCCGCGAGCAGCGTTTCAGGCCGCGTGCCGCCGCGATCGGTCATGCGAAAATCAGGGTGAAACGCCGTGAAATGCAACGGTACGTCGGGGCCCAGGCGGTCGAGTATCCAGTGGCACATCTGCCGGATCTCTTGCTCTGTATCATTCGCCTGCGGAATGACCAGGTTGGTGATCTCGAACCAGACGTCCGTTTCCCGCTTCAACCACTCCAGCGTTTCGAGCACGGGCTCGAGATGCGACGAAGTCACGCGATGATAGAAGTCCTCGGTGAAGGCCTTCAGATCGACGTTCGCCGCGTCCATGTATTCGAAGAAGGGCGCCCGAGCCGCCGGCGAAATGTAACCCGCCGTGACGGCCACGGTCTTGACGCCGACGGCGCGGCAGGCTCGGGCCGTGTCGATGGCGTACTCGGCCCATACGACCGGATCGTTGTAGGTGAAGGCGACGCTGCGGCAGCCAAGCTGCAGAGCGGCCTGGGCGATCGCCTCGGGCGAGGCCGCTTCACTGAGCCGTTCGATCTCGCGGGATTTGGAGATCGACCAGTTCTGGCAGAACTTGCAGCCCAAGTTGCAGCCGGCCGTGCCGAAAGACAGCACGCTCGTGCCGGGATAGAAGTGATTGAGCGGCTTCTTTTCGATCGGATCGATGCAGAACCCGGTGCTGCGGCCGTACGTGGAGAGCACCATTTCGCCTGCGCGGTTCTCACGCACAAAACAGAATCCGCGGTCGCCGGGGCGCAAAACACAAGCCCGCGGGCACAACTCGCAGATCAACCGATCTGAATCGTTCTCGGTGCGCCACCATCCACCGGACTTTGAGCCGTCAGCTCGGAGGCCTTCGGCGGGAGGCAATTCGATAATTCGTGACATGAAATTCCGCCAACCTTCAGCGAGGTTCTCCGCAAGGCTGACAAACGGACGAACAAGAAATAGGAAGACAAGCGTTGGCCTGAACGTTCATGGTAGTCCAGAAACGCGGCAAACAGGAGCGTTCTGCGCGCCAAGACCGAATTTGGGAGCGACGTGGGGTGAGCCGTATGCGGTCAATGGGCCAGTTCGGCGAACGCCGGGGCGGGAAGGACGATGCGGACTAGAAACGGGCGCCTGAGCCATACGATTCGGGCGCCGTGCGGCTCAGACAATTCAGGGGGGAAACCCACTTTCCCCCTCGCTTATAGTATAGCCGCCCCGTCAAGGCATTTGGGCAGCGACGCCCTGGTTCGCGGCTATGACGAACGGCGTCGCCGAGCTCCTAATTGGACGCCATTTGCGGCTTATCCGGCCGCGCACCCCGGCCATGCTGCGAGGCGCGTGGCCGGGTATCCGCGAGCGGCACGGGGCAGCGCTCGGGTTCGAGCGGCGCGGCGTTCAGGCGGCGGCGTGCAGCGAGCTCGACTCGGCGTCCGCGCGATCGAGGAGCGCCTGGATGCGGTGGTTGAGCTTGGCGAAGAATGTGCCTTCGTGGAGCGAGCCCTTGTAGCGGAAGCCCTGGGGGCAAACGTTGGCTTGTAGTTCCTGGAACAACTCGGTGCAGTCGCTGCAAAGATCGGAGTAAGGAGCAAGCGGCCCCGGCAGCTCTCGTTCATCCAGACTGGAAAGGACATGCCTGGCGTCCACCATGCTTGCAGGCACGGGCAGAATCACGCCCAAAACTTCGGCCAGTCGCTCCAACGTTGCCGGACCAAAATTGTTGAAAAACAGGAGATGCGAGTTGGGGCAGACGCGATAGACGTCGATCACCAGCGTCAGGCTATCCAACCATGCCGTAAAGAGCTTCGGAATTGGGGCCGAGGGAAACAGCTTGTGCATCGACCAGAGCGCTTCGTTCGGCGTCCGGATGGTCAGAAAGTAGAACGATCGCAGAAAGTACCTGGCCTGAAAGTCGAGATACATCCGCTTCCAATTGACGGGATAGGCGTGCGGGCCAATCGCGACCTTCTCCCCAACGTACCGGTAATGCCGCCGGAGGCGATGATAGAGACCAAGCGGGCCGTATTCCGGAAACGCCGGCGGCGGCACATACGTACCCTTGTAAGGACGGTTGCCCATTTTCGGGTGAAAATCGTTGAAGAACGCGGCGAAATCTCGCACGTGTTCGTGCATGAAGGAATTTGGCTCCTCCAGCATGAAGATCTCGGGAGCCCGGTTAAAGCATGTCGTCAGGACCGATGTCCCGGAACGGGCGCCCCCGAGGATGAACAGCCCTTGCTTTTCGAGTTCCATCAATCCGATGGCGTCAAGCTGCACTCCCTCCGCCAACAGCGGAGCGGACGGCTCAACGTCAGCGCTTCGCGCCGTCGCCGGCTGGCCTTGCAGCGGCTCTGATTTGTGGAAGGCCTCCCACTGACGACCTAGAGCTTCCACCCGGCCCAGCGCGGCGATCAGGGACTCGATCGGCCGATTGATTTCCGTGTGCGACTCTTCAGTAGAGGCGGCGGAGACTTGCAAGCTCGGCGCGGTCACGAGCCGTTGCAAGCATTCGTGGTGCAAGCCTTGGTAATGAATCAGTTCGTTGATTCTGAACAAGCGACGAACTTTATCTGCAAGCCAACTGACTGCGATAGAGCACGCCATCGTCTTCCTCACAAAGTGACGGCCTTCGGTATGGTTATCTCGTTCCTAGGTCTGCTCCCTCACTGGCCTGTAGCTCTCTCCAGTAACGTACCCAATATCAAACAGGTCCAAGCGATAATTCAGCGGTTTCGGCCAATCCGACGACTTTCCTTCCTGCCGAGAAATCATGCGAGAAAAGCTTCTCGCTACCAAACAGATACGCACTCGCACACGGCAATCGTCGCAGCGGAGCTAGGCGGCCCGCACCGTCAACGCTTCCTGCTGTTCCGGCAGCGGGCGCTGACGCAGCGAGGCATGCACGATCTGAGTGCCGGGAGCGCTGACGCCGATAGAGATCGTTTCCAGGTTCCCCAGCGAGGCGATCAGACCTTCTCGCCTTTCCGGCGGCACGAAGAACAGAATGAACCCGCCGCCACCGGCCCCCAGCAGCTTGCCGCCGAAAGCGCCGGCCGACAGCCCTTGCTCGTAGATGGCGTTGATCTGGGAATTGGAGACGGAATCATCCAGCGACGTTTTCAATCGCCACCCCTTGTCGAGCAGGCGGCCGAATTCGGCGAGACTCTTGCCGCCGGCCAAAACCTCGTAGCCCTGATCGACCATCCGACGCATTTGCATGAGTCGTTCGGTGTTGTTGCCGATGCGCTTGATCTGTCGGGCGGCGACCTGGCTGGCGCGGCGGCGGATGCCCGTGTAGACCACGAGCAAATGTTGCTCGAATTCCGCCTGTCGCTCGGGAGAGAGCGGCAAACGGTGAACCACGATATTCTGCGTGGTGTGGAATTCGATCAGGTTAAAGCCGCCCATGGCGGCAAACGTCTGGTCCTGGCAGCCTACCGACTCGCCGAGCACCTCGCGCTCGATTTCGATGGCCTGATAGGCCAGATCGAGCGGATGCACCACGCGGCCCTGGAACGCGTAAAGCGTGTTCAAAACGCCGACCACAAAGCTGGAGGAAGTGCCCAGCCCAACCGAGGAAGGCAGTTCCGCCATGCAGTCGAGTTCCACATCCTGGGTGACGCCCGTCCACCGCAGGCACTCGCGCAACGGCGCGTGCTGGATGCTGTCCAAATCAGGTACGCATTCCACCCGGCTGTAGGCCAGGCGAATGGAGTAGTCGAACAGCCGGGAATAAAAATGAGTGGCTGCGAGGTACGTACACTTATCCACGGCGGTGCCTAACACGGCTCCGCCGTGCTTGGTGAAATGCTCGGGATAGTCCGTGCCGCCCCCGAAGAAGCTGACACGAAACGGCGTCTTGCTGATGATCACGACTTCGCTTCCTGCTCGGTCTTGTGATGTAAACGCGCCTGGCCGATGGCGCGGGAATCTATTCTATGGCAACGCTTGCATTCGGCCTAGGCCAGTGTCTGGCGAGAAAAGGCTCCGCCTCTGCCAGACTTTCCGGAGTGCCGATATCGAGAAATGGGGCGCAGCAGCGATGCGTCATCAGCTTTGCCCCGTTTCCCAAGAGTTCCGGAAATACGTCAAGTTCCATGCTGAGCGGCCGCTTGTCGGGAAACGATGCTAGCAGCCGCCGCCTGAAAAAGTACACGCCTGCGTTGATCAATCCTCGTCCGGGCTGCTTTTCGCGGAACCGCAGCAATCGACCGCTGGAGTCGACTTCCAATCCTCCATAACGCGCGGCGTCTTCAACGTCCAAGCCCAACACGACTCCGTCGACCGTTGGATCGTCGAGCAACTGCCAGGCCCCGGCCAGCGGCGCCAACACCAAGGAGTCGCCGTTGGCCAGGATCAAGGGATCGGCATCGGGGACTGCCTGTTGTGCGAAGAGCATCCCTCCGCCGGTCCCCAGCGGTTCCGGTTCTCGCACGGTCTTTATCGACAATTCATCCGCCGGACGTTCGCCAAAGTAGCTCTCGGCCACTTCGGCCAGGTGGCCGAGAGAAATGACGAACTGGCCGACCCCCTGTGAGGCGAAATGCCGGATCACCCACTCCAGAAACGGGCGACCGCCGACGGGTATCATCGGTTTGGGCAAACCCGGCCGAAGATGACTGATGCGAGTCCCTCGCCCGCCGGCAAGAATGATGGCGGAAGCTTGCGTGTTCATGGCGTTCTCTTGTCGCTTGGAATGCCCCCTCAGGCGGCCGACTACCGAATTCATGCGCCTGGCATGCGGTCCAGCTCGGGAAATCTGCTTTCTAGCGGTCAGACCAGAGTTGTTATGCCGCCGGAAGATCGTTCGTAAGCCGGGGGCTGCCGAGCAGAGCGATCTGCCAGCAAAGCGATCAACCGGCTTGCATTGTGCTGCTGGCGCCAGCGAGCGGCATGGGCTCGCGCGCCGGCGGCAAAACGCCCGTAGTCGGCTTCAATGCATTGGATCTGCGACGCCGCCTCGTTTGCGTCTCGACAAACGAGACCAGCGTCGGGCGGCAATTGCCTGGCCATCCAGGTGTTCTCCGGAACAAGCGTCGGAATCCCCGCCGCGCGAGATTCCGCAAACACTCCGGAGCTGCGAGCGGCATACGCCTGGCTGTCGTAGAGCAGCAAGTTCAAGTGTCCGGAGGTCAACAGGCTGCGATAGGCGGCGGAATCCAAGGGCTCATTGAGGAGACGTACGCCGCGCCCCGTCATGCGAGCGAGTTGCTTCCTGGCCGCCACGACCTCAGGCTCGCCTCCCGGAATGGCAAGATGAGACTGGAAGCAAAACTCGAAACGATGAGGCGCACTGTCGGTTAACTGCTCGACGACGCGCGGCAGCTGATGAAAACCCTTTTCGCGTCGGGCGTCGCCCAAATAGAGTATTCGGAACCTTTCGGCCTCCGCAGCGGCGGCGGTCATGTCGGCATGCGGAATCGGCAGAACGCCAAACTGGCGGCCAGTGGCGAGCTGGTATTGCGTCGCCAGTTCTTCGGTATCCGTCCAGAAATGCCAGGCGTTCCGGGAAACAGATGGCTCAAACGGCTCGCTGGCCATCTTCATCGCTCGCAAGGCAACGGACGAAGCCATGTCGACGTCGCGGCGAAACACGACATGCCACTCTCCCTGGCGCGGCAAGGCGCCGCGGCGCCGCGCGCGGTCGAGTTGCAGGAACTCATCAAATGAAAGCGTGGGCCAAAAGATTACGTCGTCAGGCGCCGTCCTAATCCGGTCGAAGATATGGCAGGAGTCGTCAAGAAAGCGGTGAAGTCTCCCCTGGCGGGCCCACGAGCGGATTGCACCGTCGCCGCGACCGGTTCGGCGGCCGGCCACGTCGAGTTCGCTCTCCCCGCGCTGGCGTCGCTGCGCGGCGCGGGCGACGGAGACGGCGGCCCGGCACAGATTCTGTTGCCAACGCGGGGCGCCTTGGTGAAACCAGACGCCGTACTTATACGCCCGATAAACCGGCCACGGCAGTTCCCCTTTGGCGGAGAATCGCCGATTGGCGGCCAGGATCGATTGAAAACCCGCGGCGGCCGCCGCGGCAAGCGCCGATTGCGCATACTCGTAGTGATGTCCCGAATAGTCGATCAGCGAATGATCGATCAGAACGAATCGCGGCATACGCTTCAAGCCGCCTTTGCTTCCGTTTCCGGAAACAGCTTGTCTCGCTGCTGCCAGAACCAGTCGATGGTCGTTTTCAATCCGGCGTCGAGCGGCGTCCGCGAGAAGTCCGGCAATAACCGCGACAGCTTCTGGACGGACAGGCACTTCGATTTCGCGCCGACATACCGCGACGTATCGAACTGGATCCGGCCGAAGTCGTAGCCGACCTCCTGGCAGATCAGCGCGGCGAAATGCCGGATGCTGTGCTCCTCGCCGGCGCCAATATTGATCAACTCGTTATCGACCTGCCCGGCAAGGCGGATCGCCGCGTCGACAAAATCTCCAACGTAAACCAATTCGCGAGACTGCCGTCCGTCGCCCCACAGCACGACGGGCTCGTCGTACAGCTTGCCGCGGATGACCTTGCGGATCAGATCGAAGATGAAGTGCATCTGCCGGCCGTCCGTATGGTAGCCGGGGCCGTACAACGTAGAAGGCACGAGGCACAGGTGCTTCAACTCGAATTGCCGCGCAAAGGCCAACAGCCCTGCGTACAGCATTCGCTTGGTCATGGCGTAGGTGAACAAGCTGTCGATCGGCACGCCGTCGAGGTAATTCTCTTCGACCAGTTCAAGGTCGGGCGAATAGGAGCAACTGGTTCCCATCGCAATCAGCTTGGCTTGCGGCTGCGACTGCCGCCACCAGTTCAGCACATTCGTGTTGATCTGCTGGTTGACGATCCATTGCTCGCCCGGATGGTACAGGCAAAAATCGCCCGCCTGAGTCCAGGCGGCCAGGTGGTAAATCTGGTCGTATTTCGCATCGTTGAACCGGGACAACGAGTCCGCCCGGGTCAAATCGCAATTCCTGCTGCCCAGCCGCACCACGCTGTGGCCGTCTGCTTCCAATCGCGTCGACAGCGCGGTTCCCAGGAATCCGGTGGCGCCGGTAACGAGAATCCTCATGCGTACACTTCCTTCGGATTAACCGGGAAAAAGAACTCGACGCCCTGGTCGAGCAGCGGTCGATTGTT
>DASZUP010000197.1:0-14728 GCA_035547635.1 Pirellulales bacterium | reverse complement strand
TGAAGCCACCGAAGTCACGCGCGAACTGGTGGCGGTCATGGCCGAACATCCGCAGAAGATCTGCCCTCACTTGCACGTCTCTTTGCAGAGCGGTTCCGATCGCATCTTGCGACGCATGCGGCGTCGCTGGGGCGCCCAGCGTTTTCTGGACCGCTGCCGGCTGGTGCGCGAGACGCTCGATCTGCCCGCGCTGACGACGGACGTCATCGTCGGCTTTCCCGGCGAGACAGAGGAAGATTTTCTAGCGACGTGCCGCGTTGCCGACGAGGCGGGATTCTCGAAACTCCACATCTTCCCGTTCAGTCCGCGGCGGACGACCGATGCCGCCGGAATGTCCGACCAGGTTTCTCCGCAAGTAAAAGCCGAACGCGTTGAACGGCTGGGCGAGTTGGAGCGGCGAATTGCAGAGCGTTTTCACCGAAAGTTAATCGGCAAACGCCTGCAAGTCATGGTTGAGTCGCCCGTGACCGAGCGGCCAGGTTACGTTTATGGGACCTCATGCCGCTACGCGACGGTAGAATTACCGGCAGGCGTTGCCCAGTTCGGCCGCTTGGCCTGGGTGACGGCCGCCCGCGCGGAAGGCTTGCGGATACAGGCCGACGCGCGTTGACGCCGGGACGCCAGTTGCTTGCAATCTTACTGTCGGAAACACGACTCTTCCGGCGCTCTTACTTTCTCCGCCGGGACTACCGGGTGGCAATAGGCAATGGATCGCCGGTCGCCCTCGCGTCATGCATCCGTCGCCTTGCGACGAATTCGGCGGGCGAGCCAAAGTGCACAGCCTTCACCGCACCTCATTTGTCGAGTTCAAAGCCGAAGTGCCGCTCCTGGTGGCGTGCGTGGTGCAGGTAATACTCGATCTGCGCCAATACCTCGCTGCGGCGCGAACTCCAAGGAAGATACAGACCGTGCGGCGAGAACCAACCGCCGTTGGCCGGTCGCAGAAAGACGCCTTCTCGGCAAAGTTCGGCGCTTTCGAAGGTACGCCAAGGGATGCGCCGCTGGCGGCCGAGCACTTCTTGCAAGATGCCTTGCGCGCCGAGCTCGTAGTGCGTCGGCACGAAGAAACGCCATGCAGCAAGGCCCAGCACGGCACAGGCCACCAGCGTGCGCTGCGCGCTGCCGGTCGACAGTCCCACGGCAACAATCACCCCGACGGCGACGATCGACAGCCACCAGGCGGATGCCCCGCCTTCTTCCAGCGGCCAGCTTCGCCAACTGACCGGCGGCGGAGGTCCGCGACGAACGGCGGGGGCGGAAGCAGTCGGCGGAGGCGAACTCATGGCGATTTCCTCAAACCGCGAGCGACGATCATCAAGAACGCAAAAAAACAGCTCGAAACGGTCAAACTCATGGCAACGATCGTGCCGAAGTGATCTCGCAGCAATACGAGCGCCGGCGGTTCGTCGCTCTGGATCTGGCGTCGTTTGACCGGTCCGGGCGAACGGGCCTGCTTCTCGGTTTCCGCCTTCCAGGCTTGCCACTCGGCCCGGGCCTTGGCCGTACCCAGGCTGGCGATGACTTGCCGGCGGGCATAGACGAGCGAGGCGGTCACGGCCGCCATGACGAGCAAATAGGCCGCCAACCACGGCAGAAAACGCAACGCGGCACGGCCCGAGGACCGCGCAGCGATCATGGTTTGTCCTGTAACAGTTCCAGCGCCGCCGAGGCCATCGCGGCGATGCCCGTCGTCAAGGTCGGTTCGGCGTCGGGGTAGTAAACGGGCGAGTGGAGCGAAGGGGGTGATTGCCCGACGCGCTTGTAGCCGGCCAGACGCTGCTCTTCAACGGAGCCAAGGCGGAACATGAAGATTGGCACGCCCGCCAGACCGTAGCGGCTGAAATCCTCGCCCCCCATCGACTGTTCCGATTGGACCACGCACTCGTCGCCCAGCAGCGATTCAAACACCGGCACGATTCGCTCGACTAACTTCGCATCGTTGAACATCGCCGGCGTTCCTTCGGTCACGGTGATCGTCGGCTCGGGAGCCCCGGAACTGGCTGCTGAGGCCAACGCCTTGCGCCGAATGGCCTTGAGCAGCTGCTGGCGGACTTCGTCTGAATAACTGCGGACCGTCAATTGCAGATGGCATTCTCCGCCGATGATGTTGTGTTTCGTGCCGCCGTGGATCGAACCGACCGTCACCACCGCCGGCTCGGTGGGCTTGATCTCGCGGCTGACGATCGTCTGCAGGTCGAGGACCAATCGGGCGGCTTGGACGATCGGATCGATGGTGGAATGGGGAGCGGCGCCATGACCGCCGCGGCCGTGCAGTTTGATATCGACGCTGTCAACGTTCGCCAGGGCGTAGCCGGCCCGAAAGCCAATCCGGCCGGCGGCCAGCGTCGCATCGACGTGCATCGCCATGGCATAATCCGGTTTGGGAAACTTTTCGAACAGGCCGTCATCGAGCATCTGCAAGGCCCCCATGCCTTTTTCTTCGGCGGGTTGGCCGATGTAGACCACCGTTCCTTTCCAGCGGTCCTTGTGCTCTTGCAGATAGCGGGCCACGGCGATCAGGCTGGTGATGTGAATGTCGTGCCCGCAGGCATGCATCACGCCGATCTCCGCTCCGCTGGCATCCCGGACTTTGACCTGAGAGGCGTAGGCCAGTTGCGTTTGTTCATTGACCGGCAGCGCGTCCAGATCGGTCCGCAGCAACAACGTGGGGCCCGGCTTGTTTTCGACGACGCCGACCACCCCATGCCCGCCGACGCCGGCGGTCACCTTCGCGCCCGTCGCTTTCAATTCCGCCGCCACGCGAGCCGCCGTTTCCTTCTCCGCCAGCGAAAGCTCAGGGTGCTGGTGGAAATAACGATAGAGTTCGATGAACTCCTCGAGGTGGTCGTCGACCCATGCTTTTGGTTCGGCTGCGAGACTGCGGCCTGACAGCGCAGCGGCTGTCAGCCCGGCGAAAATCAACGACGACAATCTGGGGCGTAACATGCAGGAGCCCTCCGACGTCTTTGAGGTAGAACAGCAAGCGACGTTCTGGCGATTGGGAGAACGACGAACCCCAGGCTCGACCCGCTCCAGATAGGGGCTTCTAATGGTTTCGAAGTCGTGGTTCCGGCAACCGCTACGAAGTGCCAGTATGGCTGCTGCCGGCTAGATCGCAAGCCCACGCTACGCGATGCGAGCGACAAGGCTGAAAGGCGGCAAATTTACTTGCATCGGCGCCAGCACGTTTTGTAAACTCTGGCATCCTGTTAACAGGTCTAATTTCATCCGGGCAGGCCCGGCCAGTCATTGTGGTCGGGTCTGCCCATTTTATTGCGCCGACTGCGCGACGAAAATGCCGCGGCCGGCGCCGGCATGGCTCCGGCGCCGCGGCCTTTCACGCCGGCCCGCCCAGCTCGGGGATTACGGCCGGTTGTAATACTCGTCGCTGGCCAGAATGCCTTCCACAATCGCCTCTTGCGGGTAGCCGTTCTTCATCTGCTGGAGCCAGTACTGGGCGCCGGCATTGTCAATCGGACGATGCAGGAATTCCTCGTACCAGCCGAGCAGGTGAGGCTGTCCCTGGAAATCAGGGATGCCTTGCATCAGGCCCAAGCGATATTCGTCGCTGGTGACGAAGCCCAGCACGACGCTTTGGCGCGAGTGGGTCTGGATGTAGCCGGTCCAATAAGCGACTTCCGACGGGCCAGGGTCGCGGTGCAGCAGGTTGTTGTACAGCTTGGTGACCCACGCCGCGGCCGGGCTCAAGCTCGGCAACTCGGAAGCGGCCGTGCTGAAGTACTCCGCCGAGCCGATGATGCCTGCTTGCACCTGTTCCGGCCCCTGATACGTGTTCCACACGCTGAGCCAGTAGTTCAAACCGCCCTGGTCAACGTCGCGTCCCAGGTAAGTCTGGTACAGTTGGCTGATCAGGACGTCGCGTCGCTCCGGACTGGTGACGAAGAAGTCCGAGACTTGCTTGCGAGACTCGCCGCCGTCCAACTTACCGACCCAATAGTTGATCTCTGCATCGCTCGGCGCCGTGGTGCGACCGAGCACCTCGCTGTACATCCGGGCGACCCAGCGTGAGTTGGGACTGTCGAGCGTTACCGTCGCGGAAATTCGCGTGAAACCGTTGTCGACTTTGTACACGAAATGATCGCGACCATCGAAGCCGGCGTCGGGCAGGTACGTGAATGAGCCGTCGGGATTCAACGTCAGTTGGCCGTGAGCCGGCACGTTGAACAACACGGCCTTGATCGGTTCGTGGTTGAGCTCCACGTCGTTGGCCAGCACGCCCGTGTCGCTGCCCACGACTAGCGGCGTGTTGGGGGCGTAGACGTAAGAGTCGCCGTTGGCGATCGGCGCCAAATTGACCTTGTTCACCGTCACCGTGAACGTATAGCTCAATACCTGGTGGAGGTTTCCGGCGTCAGTGGCCGTCAAGGTGATTGAAGCCTGGCCGTACTGGTTGGCGCCGTAAGTCAACGTCATCAAGTGCGTGTTCGGATCGATTGAGACCGAAACCAGCGAAGAATTCGTATTGGCGGACACGGCGATCGAGGGGAACCCTTCCGGCGGTGCGTTGTTCATATCCGGGTCGCCGATCACCTGCGTCAGATTGACGACCGTCGGCGAAGAATTCTCATTCACCGATAGGTTGTCGAGCGAATTCGGGTGAATTACGAATGGGGGCTGATCGACGGGCAAGACGTTGATGTCCACCTTGGTCGTGGCCGTTTGGGCGTCGTTGCCAGGGGCCCCGATCCCCGCGTTGCCGCGGTCGTTGACCGTGAAGGTAATCGAAGCCTGGCCGGCGAAGTTCGTGGTCGGTCGGAACAACAAGCCGCTCAAGGCCGCGTTGATTTGGGCCAGCGAACCTTCGAACGTCACCGAGGAATCGTTAATTCCAGTGCCGCTGATCATCGTCAGGCCGGACGTCGTGCCAAGCGTGACCGTTCCATTAACGGCAGTAATGGTGACGTCTTCCAAGGTCAGCGTTGGCGTCGTCGTCGCGTCGTGGTCGGTGATCGTGACGGGATGTCCACTGGATGCGGAGAACTGCAACGCAACGTTCTCCTGCGTCGAGACGGGCGTCTGGACGTGCACGATCGGCGGCTGGTTCACTTTGATGACGTTGACAGAGACCGTGCCATAGCCGATCAAATTCGTCACCGTGTCCGTCGCCGAGATATCAATCTTCGCGCTGCCGTAGAAATACAACGTCGGGACGAACGTCAAACCGTTCAGTGCGTTGTTGACGGCGGTCAGCGAACCGGTGAACGTGACGGAACTGCTGTCGTTGCCGACCGGGCTGCCGGTGAGTCCGGTGATGTCCCCCAGCGACAGCGTGCCGAACTGGGTGCTCACCGTGACCGTCACCGGGTTGCTCGGCGCGTCGATGTTGAACACGGTGATCGGATTGCCGTTGTTCGTGGCATTGCTGAACACCAGCGAATTCGTGTCGGCCTCGCCATGCTCCAGCATCGACTGCGTGCTGGGAACGCCGATGGTTGGCGCATCGCCCGTGGCGTTCTGCAGCAGGATGCTATACATCGTGTATCCGCTGTTCGAGTTCGCCAGCAACAGGTTGCCCGCCAGATCCTTAATGCCCGTGGCGGTCGTCGCCGGGGTGGACGTGTTATACGGGTCGAACCTGGCGCCATTGTTCAAGGCGACCGTGTACTCGCTGCCGTTGAGCCACGTGCCGGTGGCCGGCGTGAAGCGGACCGTCTGGGTATTGCTGTCGTAGCGGAAGAAGTAGTCAATTCCGGATTGCAGCAATACCCCGTTGCGGTACAGCACGAACTTCGAACTGTCGACGGTCGAAGAATCGATTCCGACTCCATTGTTATCGAGGAGCTGGATCGCCAGATCGTTCAACGAGGCGCCGACGACGTGCACCACATTGTCGGCGGGATCCTGGTCGGCTGAGCCGTTATCGATCGGGTTGGCCAGGAGCGAGGTGGGTCCGCCGTAGTCGACTCGCTCGATAGCGCCGCGGTCCTTGTACTGCGTGCTGCCGGTGCCGCCGGCGCCCGATTGCGAGTCGACGGTGCGAAGCTGGCCATACAGGTCGTACGACGGGGCGACAATGGCCGAGTCGGGAATGCCCGTCAATGACTTGGCCGCGTGCATTGCCGTCCGCTCGGCAATCTGGTTCAACGCGCTGTCGACGGCCGCCGACCCTCTGACGAGGTAGAAGTCGCCGTTTGCCGGATCGGTGAACAGGCTGGCGGTCGGAGACAGGGCGATGCTGTTCACGTCGAAGCCGCCTGCGACCGTCCCGGACAGGTTGGTCCCGTTATTCTGGTAGACCGAGCGCTGGGCGACCGTCGTGCTGGACGTGTTGTCCACGCTGATGCCCGTGGCCAGATTGGCAAAGATATTATTCAGAATCGTCGGGCTGGCATTCTGGCCGACCTGAATGCCAACGCCCGTTGGCGTTTCCTGACCGTAGATCGTGTTGTTGATGATCCGGCCGAACGGCACGACCGCCAGTGAATCTCCGGCCGGGTTAGGATCTCCGAGGAATTGAATTCCGCCCTGACCGCCGCCCACGATCAGGTTGTTCTCGATCGTGGCGCCAGGCGCCAACCGCGCTGTATTGAGAGTGCTCAGGTTTTCCACCGCGCCGGGGATTGATTGGCCGGTGGCGGCGTCTCGCGGCGAAGGACTGACCACGATGCCAAACTCCAGCGAGTTCGAAATCGTGTTCCCCTTGATGATGATCTGGCCTTGCTGCCGCAGCAGATTCGGATCGCCGATGCGGTCGTAGGACAGGATATGCTTGGCGGACTCAACCACCAGCGAGCTGTCGCCGCTGAGGAACCCGTCTGCAACCGCCGTGATGGAGATGGTCCGCGCCCCCTCGCCCTGGAACTGACCGAAAGCCGAAATTGGGAACGTCGCGGACGACGCTCCAGCGGGAATGACGACGGTAACCGGGACCGAAGCTTGCGTGCCATCGCTGCTATAGAGCGTCACCGTCAAGGGCAAATCGGTCGGCGTGTTGCGCGTCACCGTACCGACGGCGGTGGAGTTCACGGATTCCGCTTGGATGGTCGTTCCATTGGGAATGCTCACCGTCAGTTCAGGCCTGTCATTGTCCGTCGGAGTATTGGGATCCGAGTCGGGAACGATGTCCAGGCTGCTCGAGACGCTGTTCAACCCGCCGACTGAGCCGGTGAAAATGACCGTATACGGGTAGGTGGCCAGGCTGCTGTCCAGAATGGCGACGTCGACGGTGGTGGAAGTCTGGCCGGCGGGAATGACCACGGTATCCGGGACGCTGGCCAGATCAGGGTTGCTGCTGACCATGTGCACGGTCAGATCGCCGGCGGTGCTGCCGCTGCGCGAGACCGTTATCTTGTCGGTCAACACGCCGGAATCGTCGTTCACGCTGGTCAGACCGTTGACCGTGACCGCAATGTCTCCGCTCAGCCCTTGGGCGTTCGCAATGAAGACGCCGCGCCCCATCGTGCCGACAACCAGCAGTTGCTCGCTGGGAACGTACTGCAACGAGTAGACCGGCGCGTGGGGCAGGCCGACTCCGTATTGAGCCCAAACGCCCGAGCCGCCGGCACTGCCGATCTGAGTGGAGTAAATCCCGTCCTGCGAACCGACGAGCAGCGTTCCCGGCGAACCGGGGACGAAGGCCAGCGAATGCAGGTCGGCGGTCAACTGGGTCAGCGACGTCGCGGCAGTCGGGTCGCCGGGCACGAAGCTGATATCGGTATAGGTGGCGCCCTGGTCGGTCGTCATGTAGACGTGCCCGTCGGCGTCGGCGACGAACGCCGTTTGCCAGTTGTTCGGGTCGATGATCAGACTGCGAACGGAGGTTCCGGGATAGTTGGTCGCCGTCAGCGGGCCGTTCGTGCCGGTCCGCAAGTAAACGTTGGAACCGACGCCGACCCAGAGCACGTCCGGGTTGTTCTGTACGCTGCCCGAAGGTCCGACGATGCGCCCGCCGTAAGCGATCGAGGCGCCGAACGCCGCGCCCGGCCCTGCGCCGCCGAGATTCAAGGAAGTCAGCGTGTTGCCCCGATTGGCCGACTCATAGACGGCGTTTTCCCCGCCGATGACCAGCCGCGTGGGATCGATCGCGTTGATCGCCAGCGTGGTGACGTAGGGCAGATCCGGATCCGTCTGGTAGAGATTCAACCCGCCGCTGTTAGTGACCAGCAGCGCCGGCTGCACGGGCGTGCCGACCAGGTTGTTGTTGGCGTCGTAGGTCGATTCCAGGAAGTTGCCGAAATGCTGGTCGCTCGTGTAGCGGATCGATTGAGTCGGGTCGCTGTTGTCGACGGCGACCGCGCCGCCGCTCGTGTCGGTCGATACTTGCGTCCACCCCAGACTGCCCGTCGAGGTCTGTTCGATCGTGCCCGTACCCTGCGTCCCCGCGATGATCGTATGGGTGTAGGTATCGTAGGCCGCGCTATAGACCTCGCTGATTTGCAGATTGCCGTTCAGCGAAGACCAGCTTCCCGTGGAGGTCCGCGGACTGTCTTGCAGGTAAATGCCGCCGTCATCCGTCTCGATCAACGAGTTGCCGGCGAAGAGCAGCGACCGCGAGTTGGCGTGGGGAGAGCTGTCGTCTCGCGTGCCATTGTTGGTCAACGCCGTCCACTGGTTTCCATGAGCCAGCGTCGAATCCCCGCGGAACAACCGGCCGGAGAAAGCGTTGGCGCCCAGCGAATTGGGGAACGTGGTGGCGCCGTCGCCGGGCCCGGGTTGCCGGTCGCCGCCGACATAAACAAGGTTGCCGTTGACCGGGTCGGCTGCAATCGAGAAATGAGCCAGGCGGACTCGGGCCGCGGTGCTGTCGCCCGCGCCCGGTTCCAGGCCTTCGGCGGTGCCGTTTTCGATAGTCGTGGGGACATCCATCGCCTGCCAGGTCACGCCCTGGTTCCCCGAGCGGAAGATGGCGGCCAACTGTCCGTTGCTGACGTACCCGAAGAACACAGGGCTGCCCGCGGTCGCGGAAACCGCGATCTTCAAGGCGTCGTCGGACACGTTGGCGTTCAGCGTCAGACCGGCCGGGGTAATATTCGTCCAAGTCTGGCCAGCGTTGGTTGATGTGAAGATGCCGCCGTTCGGACCAAGCACGCCGGCATAGAAACGGTTGGCGTCGTTGGGATCGCCTACCAAATCGCTGATGGCGCCGGTCGGCAACCCGCTGTTCAGGGCGCCGGAAATCTGCGTGAAGACGTTACCGCCGTCGGTGCTGACGAACAGGGCGCCCGTGCTGCCCAGCGAGGAATTGGCCGCCGCCAGAATGACGTTACCCCGTTCCGCAACGCTCGTGATGTTTTCGCCGTTAAAAATGCCGCCCGGATTGATCACGGACCACGTCTGCCCGCCGTTCGAGCTGCGCAACAACCCGTCGAGCTTGCCGCCCGCCTGCGCGAAGCTGCTGAAACGGCCGATGCCGGCAATCAGCGTTTGATTGGTGGCATCGGACCTGTCGAAAGCCAAGGCGCCAATGGACAGAGAAGGCAGGCTGTCGGTCAGGGGGGACCAGGTCGGGCCGCCCGCGGCCTGCGCGTTGGTCGTCTTCCACACGCCGCCGTTGACCGTGCCAATGTAGAGCGTGTTCGGGTCGGCGGGATCCGCCAACACCGTCTGGATGGCGCCCGAGACCGGGTTCAGCGCGCCGCTCGGACCGACGATATTCTCGGTCTGCCCGTCGGCAATCGATGTCGGGCCTTCAGGAATGTACAGCGGCCCGACCCCAGCCGGGTACAAGCCGTTGCCGTCGTCGGTGACCGTCAGCGGAGCGCTGCCGCTCAGGTATCCGGTGGCGTATGCCAGAATCGTTTCCAGTTGAACGCCGCCGCCGTGAATCACCTTGTTGTTCAACGGCGTGACGGGGAACGTCGCCGAAGTTTGACCGGCCGGAATGGTCACCGTTGCAGGGACCGAGGCCGCTTCGGGATTCAGTGCTCGCAAGTTGACGACAAGATCGTAGCTGAGCGGCGGAGAATTGAACGAGACCGTCCCCGTCACGGGCGTGGTCGAATTCTCTGCCACGGAAGAAGAACCAAGCGAAACGTTCAGTTTCGGGAACACGTCCGGGTCGTCGAGCACGTCGATCGTGGCGCTGTTGCTCGCGTAGCCCGTTGCCGTGGCCCTCAGTGCCACGGCCTGCGGGCCGTCCGGCAATTGAGCCGTGCCCGCCTGATTCAAGGTCTGCAAGCCGTTGACCGTCACCGCCACCGTCGAACCGCCGGCGATCGTGAAGTGGAGCGTCGGCCCCGACTGGGCCCCGTACTGGAAAGAAATGTTGCTGCTCGGGTTCGAAAGCCCTTGCAACAGGTCGGCCACGTCGACCGCGCTGAGCGTGACCAGCGTGGAAGTGCCGACGGGCGCGCTGTCCGTGATGTAAATCGTCGTGCTGCCGCCATTCTCTGCGACGGAGCCGTGATTCTGCGGGGTGGCGGGCGAGTTGCTGAAAGAGATCGAGAGCAGTCCCGCAACAGCATTGATTGAGGACAAGTCCGTGGCGCCGTAGAACTCGATCCGGTTCCCGGTCACCTCGGTCACCGTAACTTTGCTGCCGGCCGAAACGGCCGTCAGTGCGGAGAGTTGCGGCGCGCTGCCGATGGCGGAGGCGATGGCGGCGGCCACCTGGATGGAAGTCCACGAGCTCTGGACGGGAACGGCGACGTTTCCAGCCTGCACGCTGCCGTTCCTGTCGAACTCGAACGTCGCGGTATGGCCCAGCAAGTCGCTGACGACGAACGTCTGTCCGTCGGCGGCAAGATTGCCGCTCGGCGCCGTAATGGAAGTCACCGGATTGGAAGTGGCGCCGGCCGCAACGCCCTTCAAGCTCAGATTGGCGTTGACCGCCTTGGCAACCGCGTTGGCAACCTGGGCGGCGCTGTAAGTCGGCAAGAATGGCACCGCCACGCGTCCGGCGGCAACGCTGCCGTTATCATCGAACTCGAACGTCACCTTGTGCGTGGCGTCGCTCACGCTAAACGTCTGACCGTCCGTGAGGGCATTGCCCGCGGGGGCGATCATCGTAAAGCCGCTGGCCAGCCGGTCGTTCGTGTCGAACGATTGGGTCAGCGTAATATCGGGCGACGTGGCCGAATCAATGATCTGGCCATAGGTCGTGCCGCGGCGGATTTCGAGCTGGTAGGGACCGCTGAGCACCTGGGTCGGAGCGCCTGGGTTGGGGTTCTGCGGAACCTGCGAAAAGCCGGTGTCGGCGGTGGCGCCGGTCACCATTTCGCCGCGCTCGGCGAAGCCCACCGTGATATCGTCGACGTAGAAGCCTTCGTGTCCGTTGTCCTGGCCGCGCTGATTGCTGGACAGGTTGCCGAACGAATCGCCGGGCAAGCCCGGCTGTCCCATGGTTCCGGCGGTGCTGAAGTCGAACCGTAGCGTCAGGTTGCTGTAGCCCGCATAGTTGCCCAGGTCGATGCGCGCCTGACGCCACGTACCGGTATTATCGAAGAGCCGCTGCACTTGCTGCCGCGGATCGCCCGAACCGGTGTTGGCGTTCGTGCTCAGGTAGCTGGGCAATTCCGCATTGGGATCGGTATTGCTCGAGGCGAGCGCCGAGTTGTTCGTCGCCAGCATTTGCCAGGTGTTCCCGCCGTCGGTCGAAATGAACACCCGGGCGCTATCCACCATCGTCCCTGGGTTTTGCGTCGTGCTGCTCGACTGCCGGGCCGACAGGAAGTAGTTGAAGTACAGCGTCGGTTTGTCGCCTGCGTTGTAATTCGCCAGGCTGAACGAGTTGGTTGACAGGCTGCCGTGCGCCCCGCCGGGCAGGTCGTACGTGTTGTAAACGCTCGCATTCGATGCATAGTTCGCGGCATCGGGCTGCGAGTTGGTATTGAGCGAATTCGGGTTCGTGACCGTGGCGGACGTGTTCGTGGGGGGCGGCGCTTCGAGACCGAAATAGAAGCTCGTGTTTTCAATCGGATTCGGGCTGGTCGTCGTGTTTCGACTGGCGTCGGGCGCCGTATTAATGCCGTGCCCCGGATCGGTCCCGCGACTGTCCGTAACGTGCCACAGGTTGTAGTCCAGAGTCGAAAACGCCAGACCCACGACGTTCGTTTGGCCCGTGCTCACGCTGAGTGCGTTACCGGCGAAAACGGGTTGCAACACGCCGTCCGTGTTCAAGGCGTACAGGTTTCCAGAGGCGTCGGTTGCGAACAGCAGCCCCTTGTACGCGCCGCCGGCCACGTTGGCCGGGGCCGGCGCTAATGCGGAAAACTGAATTGCCGTCCCATTGAGCGTAACGGTGGAAATGAAGCGGGTCTGAGCGCTGGTGGGATCAACTTCGTAAAAGCCGCCGGCATCGCTGACGGCGTACAGGTTGCCGTCGCTTGCGAAGGCAATGCCCGTGACGGTTCCGCCCGGTCCCGCCGTGACGGGAAGCTGGGAGAGCGCCGTCGACCCGCGATTGAACGACACTGGGTTGGTCGACGAGGCGGGCGCGGTCGGATCGGTGATGTTGACCTGGTTGTTGCCCGGACTGACCGAGATCGTCGTGAACTGCGGGGCGCTTTGGATGGCGCCGACGATCGCGTTCGCCACCTGCTGCGCCGTAAAGGTGGTATCCGGAACGAACGGAACCGCAATCGCCCCGGGCGTCTGCGCCCCGGGACTTCCCGAAAGCGTAATTGCGGGCACCCCCGAGACGTCGATGGACGTCGACGCGTTTCCGCCCAGGTTGAGCTGCTGGCCGTTGGCAAGCACAGTGGGAGAGAATCCCGAAAAGCCGGCCGCGTTGATTGCATTCAAAATCCTGTTTGCAAACACCGTCGCGGAATCGCTGGCCAGGTAAGGCACTCCCGTACGTCCGAAGTTGAACCCCGTACCCGGAATGTAAAACTCGAAGACGACTGTTTTCGTACCATCGCTGACGCCCAAGGTGCTGTGATTCGGAATTGCAGCCCCGCCATTGGCGGGCATGGTCAGCGTAAAGCCGCTGTCGAACTCGAAAGTGACCGTGGTGCCGCGGTCGGTGACGGTAAACGTCTGGCCTTCCGAGAACGCTGAGCCATCCAAAGTCAGAATCGAGACGCCGTTGCCGGCGCCGGTGCGGATTGTTCCCTGCTCGAGGGCATCGGTCGGATAACGCGCGTTGCCGGGGTTGTTGATCGGCAAGCCGGTATTCGGATCCAGTTGATACAAGAGATTCGACGCGGCGCCGACGCGGTTTCCGCCGGCGCGGTGACCGACGGCATACAACTGCCGGCCGGTGGCCCCCGTCGCCTGGTTGAACGCCAGAGCGTCGAACTGCAGACCGATGTTCTCCGCCGTTAGCGCGGGCGGAGTTGCATTATTGAACTGGTAGGTCTTGATGCCGTCGCTATTCGAGCTGAGCGCCGAGGCGTTGCCAGTGCTGATTTGCTGATAGAGACCGGAGTTGGCGTCGGTCGTGCCGTCGGTGTACGCGTAGAGTTTGCCGTCGTTCCGCATGGCGATGTCGCCGTAACTCGTCACGCCGCCTGGCGGCGTGGTCGGCCCGACCCCGGTCTGCACCTGCCCGGTCGACGCGTTGACCATGCGCAGGTGCCCGCTTGTGCCGCCGGTCTGCAGGAACAGGCCGACGTCGGCCAAGGTAAAGGGCGTTGCCGAGGAGTTTAGCGTATCGATGCCGGCCTGCGTCGACGTGTCGCCGTTGAAGGCCGAAGTCAGCGTCTGCGGATCCTGCGCCGTTTCGCCGCCCTGGCTGCCGACGTGGTCTTCCATGACGCGATTGACTGAATCGACCGGCTCCAGCCGAATCAGCGGCTGCGAGGCGGCCGAAGTGAACGCGGCATTGAGCGCCGTAGGCAGTTGCGCGTCAGAGCTGATCGCCACGTAATACGTGCGCGTCGGACCGGTAGGCAACTGCACGGAGCCGATGAACGGATCGAGTTGGCCGGCCGAGCCGCGAGTCAAATCCGAGAAAGCGCTGCTGGGAGACTGGTTGGGCAGCGGCTGGTCGTTGCCGACGTTCGAATCGCGGCCGATATAGATCAGGTTGCCGGCGGCATCGAAGACCGAGATGGTCGTGTTCGGCCGGGCAATGCCGTCTGCGTAGTCGATATCGAAGATGGTGGAGAAGGTATTGTTGTCGGCGCCCAGCGTATTGATGGCCTGCGCCAGATCGTAGTTCAATTCGAACTTGTACCAGTCTTGCTTGTTCGCGGGCAGATTTCCGCTGACGCCGAGCGTGTTCTGGTCGGTCGTGAGCAGGTTGCCCAGGTCCTGCGCGCTCGCGAAGCTGTTGTTGTTCCCGTTGGAGCCGGCCTCGGATACCAACGGGGAGTGAGCGGGCAGGCCGATGATGTTGATGCCGTTGGTGGCGAAGCGGATGTCGGCGCTTTGCACCGTCGAACCGGGAAATTCCTCTTGCTCCTGCAGCCGGACCTGCAATTGATAGGAACCGCTGCTCATTCCGCCGTGCAAGTCGTTAAAGTTCGCTCCCTTGCTGCGGACGCGGACGTAATAGTCGGTCAGCGTCTGGCCCGCGAGTCCGGCTGGCAGCACAACGCGGAATCCGGCGTCGTACGGGTTGGTCGAGTTGAGATCTCGCATGCCGGGATAGGTCTGGCTGCTGGATTCGTAAATCCCGTGCAGCAGCGTGTCCGACTGCATGGGCAAGGCCTGGTTGTTCGCCAACTCTTGCTGCAACAATGCAGGATTGGTCGCTTCCTGGACGGAGTTGTCGCTGCGTGCGATCACCGTCCCGTTCTGGTCGACGACTTCCACGACGGTGTCCAGCCCCGGCGATGTGTTGCCGATATCGAACCAGGCTTGGGTGCCGGGCATGGCCTGG
>DASZUP010000196.1:0-5494 GCA_035547635.1 Pirellulales bacterium | reverse complement strand
GACGCGGTGCTGGTCGCCTCGGGCGGTTGTGGTTTGATCTACGGCCGCTCGACCATGTCGATGGTTTGCACCGGCAGCGCCGCCAGCCGCTGCTTCCGCGCCGGCGCCAAGTACGGCAATCCGGAGATGATCCAGGTCCATCCGACGGCCGTGCCCGGCGCCGACAAGTTGCGGTTGATGAGCGAAAGCGCCCGCGGCGAAGGGGGCCGCGTTTGGGTGCCGCGCAAGCCGCAAGACCCGCGCGATCCGAAGCAAATCCCCGAAGCCGAACGTTATTACTTCCTGGAAGAGCGCTATCCGAAGTACGGCAACCTGGTGCCGCGAGACATCGCCACCCGCGAGATCTTCAACGTCTGCACGCATGAAGGCCTGAGCGTCGAGCAGGACCGGATGTGCGTCTATCTCGATCTCACGCACCTGCCCCGCAAGATGCTGGATTTGAAGCTGGCCGGCATCCTGGAAATCTATGAGAAGTTCCAAGGGGTCGATCCTCGCGACGTGCCGATGAAGATCTTCCCGGCGGTCCACTACTCGATGGGCGGCCTGTGGTGTGACTACGATCGCACCGCGGCGGGCGGCTTGCGGATTGGCTCGCCGCGCAACCAGACCACGAACATCCCCGGGCTGTACGCTTTGGGCGAGTGCGACTACCAGTATCACGGCGCCAACCGCCTCGGCGCCAACTCGCTGCTGAGCTGCATCTTCAGCGGCTTGATGATCGCCCCCAGCGTGCAGAGCTGGATCAAGTCGGTCCCGGGCGGCGCTTCGGCCGATCAGCCCTCCAGCCTGTACGAAGGCGCCCAAAAGCAGCACCAGCAGGCCCACGACGCGCTGCTGAAGCGCAGCAGCGGCGGTGAGAACCCGTATCTGCTGCACCAGGAGTTGGGCCAGACGATGACCAAGGCGGCCACGGTGGTGCGGTTCAACGCCACGCTCAAGGAAGCTTACGGCAAGGTCAGCGAGCTGGCCGAGCGGGCCAAGCGCTGCTCGCTGTCCGACACCGGCGCCTGGACCAACCAGAACGTGGTGTTCACCAAGGCGCTCGTGGATATGTTCCCGCTGGCCAAGGCCATTTTGAAAGGCGCCTTGCAGCGCGACGAATGTCGCGGCGCCCACTACAAGCCTGACTTCGCTTTGCCGGGCCTGTCCGCCGAAGGCACTCCGGAAGAGCATCGCCGCGAAGCGGAAGCCTGGTGCGACAAGTTCGAAGAGAACACGAAGAAATGGCTGAAGTCGACGATCGCCACGCTCGGCCCCGACGACGAGCCTGAGCTGACCTACGAGGAAGTCGACACCTCCTTGATCACGCCGCGGCCGCGGTTGTACGGCCTGGTCGGCGCCGAGGCGATTGAAGAAGTCTGGAAACAGCGGCAGGCCGCCAAGGCCCCCGCTTCCCCGGACGGAAACGGCAGCCAGGCGAAGGGCGCGGTCGCCTCGGCCAGCCACTGAAACGCGAGAACCAGTGACGAGATAACCAGTCAGCGGACTTGAAATAGGGCGTTCGTTTAAATATGAGTCACTCAGCGACACATGATTCTGCTTCCCACGGGGGCGCGGCCGGCGTTCACGAGCAAAATGGCCGCGAAGGCCACGCACCGCACGGCGCCGGTCAGCCGGCTACATTCAGCGTTCGCATCTTGCGGCAGGACGCGCCTGGCGAGCCGAGCTACTGGGAGCGGCACCTGGTTGCGCGTGAGAACGACATGAACGTCATCAGCGTGCTGCAGCGGATTGCCGCCAATGCACGCACGGTCGACGGCAAGTCGGTGGCGCCGGTGGCCTGGGACTGCAACTGCCTGGAGGAGGTCTGCGGCGCCTGCACGATGGTCGTCAACGGCCGCGTGCGTCAGGCCTGCACGGCGCTGGTCGACAAGCTGCTGGAGGACCATCCGGGCGAGATCGAACTGCAGCCGATGAGCAAGTTCCCGGTGATTCGCGACCTGATGGTCAATCGTTCGCGATTGTTCCGCGCCTTGCAGAAGGTCAAAGCCTGGATTCCGGCCGATGGCTATCACGACCTGGGCCCCGGCCCGCGGCAATCGCAAGAGGAGCAGCAGCGAGCCTACCCGCTGAGCCAGTGCATGAGCTGCGGCTGCTGCCTGGAAGCCTGCCCGCAGTACTTGAAGATCGAGCTGGAGCAAGCCGAAGGCGAGAGCGACGAAGCGTTCGCCGCCCGCCAGCAAGCCGAGTATGACCACGGCTTTGTCGGCGCCCACGCCATCAGCCAGGTGATGCTGTTCAACTCGCACCCGACCGGTCGCATGAACGCCGGCGAGCGAATCGAAGCCCTGACGGCCGAAGGCGGCGTTCAGGTTTGCGGCAACGCTCAGAACTGCGTGGCCGTCTGCCCCAAGGAGATCCCGCTGACCACCTCCATTGCCCGCGCCGGCCGCGCCGCCACGGTGTACTCCATCAAGAAGTGGTTCGACAAGTAGGCCGCGTACCCGGCTCTGCGGCGGGCGAGGTTCACGGCCCAGCGTTCACCCCACGTTGAACTCCGCCTTCGTCATGCCCGAGGACGTGAACCCTTACAACGCGGGCGCCCCTTTGCTCCCGCAAGCGGCCGCAACGGCGCCCGCTTATCCGCTCAGCGTCGACTTTCAGATGACGGCGGACGACGCGGCGGCGGCGTTCCGCAGCGGCATTGCCCTGCGGCCGTATTTGCGTCAGCGTCGGGTGCTGGCCTATCGTCTGCTGCTGTTCGGCCTGCTGGTCGCCGGCAGCGGGCTGCTGATACCGTTGCGCAACGTCGATCTGACCTGGCTCGTAGCCTTGGCCGTGGTCTCAGCCCTATTGCTGTTCCGCGGCGGCTACCTGTTAGCCTTTGGCTCCGTCGGCCTGCGCCGCACGTTGACCCGAACCGTCGCCCGCCGCTACCAGGAGGCTACGAACGAGCGTTTGCTGGGCCCCCGGCGCATCTCCATCGACGCCGAAGGCATCCGCCAGAGCGCCGAGTTGTTTGATGCTTCTTGGAGCTGGAAAGCGATCGAGCAGATTGAGTTGATCGACGAGTACCTGCTGTTGCACGTCGGTTCCGTCCAATCGCTGGTCATTCCCCAGCGCGCCTTCACCAGCCCCGGCCACTTCGAGGCCTTTCTAGCCGTCGCCCGGCAGTTTCATCAGCGCGCCCGTGCCATCGGCCCGGCGGAGTGAGCGGCGATTGCGTTGAGCGCTACATTCAAGCTGAGCGAGCTGCGCTGTACCGGGCCGAAGGCGGCGTAGCAGATCGCGAATTGCAACGCGTAAGCGTGTGTCCTCGATACCGGACTTCGTTGATACAGCATTTTCTTGACACCGCGAGCTGCAATTCCTACACTAACGCCGCAGGCAGGAAAGCTCTCTCAAGAGCGCGTTGCTGCCGGGACAGGTTTCTATCGCAATTGCGTCTATCGCCAACGAGTGTCCAGCGGGGGGTGCTGACATGCGTCGTTACTCTTGCGGCTAACAACGGCAATGAGTGCCGTTCGAGCTTGTTATTAGACAGCTGAGCGTTGTCAAGTGCGCGGGGTAAGTTGTGGGTTGCGCACTCTGTTGGCGCTCCAACGCGCGTTGTCGCTAACCTGCATTGCTCCTTAAGGCATTGCTTGTTAACGAGGCTGCTGTCATTTGCACGGGCCGTCGATACGCGTGCGCTGCGGCCGCCGAAAGCATCCAGCCATTGAATCTGAGAGGGCGGAGATGAGGGGCCAAGGGGTAAAACGTTCAACCTGCCTGCACGTCGCCGTGGTTCTTGGCGTGGGCGGGCTTTGCTCGCTGGCCTATCAGAAACGCGCCGCCTTGGGGCCTGACGAGGAGGGCGTCTACCATGCCTGCGAGTTGTACCAGCAACAGCGGTACGTTTTCTTTGAAGAAGACGGCGACCGCCGGATCAGTCGCCTGTTCGTAGACCCCGGCATTCCTTGGGGCGACTGGAACTCGGTGATTGATTACAGGTTTCTTACCAGCCTCCCGTACCTCAGAGAGCTTTCCATTCCGAGCCATGTTCTATCGAATAGAAAGCTGATTATGTTGACGCGAATTGAAGGTTTGGAGCTGCTCGACTTGCGCGGATGTAGCGGCTTCTCCGAATTCACGATCAGCGAGTTTCAACGCAAGCGGCGCGATGTGAGAGTGTTGTTAAGCGGAAAAACGAAAAGCATTTACCAGCTTCCGTTGAGCGAGCGGAACGCCGCATCGCAAGCCGGTCCGGCATCGCAGTATGAACGACCGGAACGATCGCCGAGAAAGTTCCACGACTGGGACGGAATGCTCGGAAGTGCGGCGCCGACCGGCCATGGCTCGCCAGGCCGCTAAGAGACAGCGCGGTCGCAGGGTATGCGTTACTAACGGCGAGCCTTCCGCGATAGCACGTTCGCTTAAGGAGCACGGCGCCAATGTGCGGCAAACATGCTCTCGCGTCCCGCATCGTCGGGCTCCTCCACGGGGAGGCGACCGCATTTTCTTCCCGCCGACCGCGCGGTCGTGCTATCATGCGACAAAACGCCGCGCCGGTCGAAAATAGCCCTGGAGAGAATCGCCTCATGCGCATCGCGGTTTGCTGCTTGCTCGTCTGTCTGTTTTCGACGGCTTCCGCACGCGCGGCCCAACGGCCGCCGAACGTCCTGTTCGTGATGATGGACAACCTGGGCAAGGAATGGTTCGACTGTTACGGCAGCCGCGAGCACTGCACGCCGAATACCGATCGACTGGCGGCCGGCGGCCTGCGCTTCGAGAACTGCTACGTCACTCCGGTCTGCAGCACCACGAGGCATTTGCTGCTGACCGGGCGGTATCCGTTCCGCACCGGCTGGCGAATCCACCACGACGCCGGAATCTACGGCGGCGGTTATTTCGATTGGAACCGTGAAGTCACTTTCGCCCGGTTGCTGCAGTCGGCCGGCTATGCCACCGCCATCGCCGGCAAGTGGCAGATCAACGACCTCTACAAGCAGCAGGATGCGCTCTCGCGGCACGGCTTCGACGAACATTTCGTCTGGCCCGGGGCCAAAGGAGCCGACGGCGTGGTGCAAAGCCGCTATTGGGATCCCGTCATCCTGCACAACGGCCGGCCGGTCGAGACGGCGGGCAAGTTCGGCCCCGATTTGTTTACGGACTTCGCGATCGACTTCATGAAGCGGCGCCGCGAGCAACCGTTCCTGATGTACTACCCGATGGCGCTAACGCACGGCTTCGCCTACAAGCAGCCGGTGACGACCACGCCCCACAGCCGCAACGCCGACGCGCCCGAACACGAACAGTTCGCCGGCAGGGTGAAATACGCCGATTACCTGGTCGGCCGGCTGATCGCGGCGCTCGACGAACTCGGGCTGCGCGACAACACGATCGTGTTCGTCACCACGGACAACGGGACCGAGAGCAGCATTGCGGCCGTGACGAAAACCGGCGAAGTGCCGGGCGGGCTGTACCAGATGAGCGAGCCGGGCATCAACGTGCCGTTCGTGGTCAACTGTCCCCGGCTGATTCCCGGCGGCCGCGTCGTTGCATTGACCGATTA
>DASZUP010000195.1:0-12784 GCA_035547635.1 Pirellulales bacterium | reverse complement strand
CTGGCCGACAAACTCTCCGCCGTCGGCCGCGTCACGCGCAATCCTTTTCTGTTGCGGTTGGCCGTCGACGATTATCTGCTGACGGTCTTTCCCGACGGCCGCGCCATCATCGGCGGCACCGACGACATCGCCACGGCCCGCACGCTGTATGCCAAGTACATTGGCAATTAGCCGGTTCCTACCAATTGCGGGCTTCGCCGATGGCGTGCTGAATCATAGCCAGCAGCGCATTGGCGCCATACGGCTTACGGACGAAGTACGGGCGCGAGCGGCGGAGCATACCCGGCCGGCTCCTATGGCTGAGGACTTAAAGCGAAGGACCGCAATTCCCGTCCCCGTTCAGCCCTGCCGAACGCGAAAGTTCTTCGCGGCACGCAACGCCCACGCTGGCGACAGCACGTACACGCTGCGCGGCGATGACCACGGCGAGGGATCATTGACCGCGTCGGGCGCCTGCAGCGCGGCTGCAAACCGACCGCGCTGAAATAGCTGAAGCAGGAGAAAGCAGGGTTTCCGGTACTCGCAGGCCGTGCTCTGCCAAGACTCGCCCGATAGTTCTGCCGCTTTGGCACGCCATTTGAACCCACTCCACCGCGATCATCGCGGGTAGGGAAATGGGTCCGTCATCATGGAAAGCTACATTCGGCTGGTAGGCCCCCATCATGCCGTCGAGGTTCTGGGCGTAAAGCTCGTCGGCGTAAACGCCGAAAACGGCACGAAGCTGCTATTCACGCTGCTCTTTATCGCCCTGATGCTGGGACTGAGCCGCGCGCTGCAAGCGTTCGTCCGGTTCGTGCTGCGCGCTCACAGCGATCAGCGAACCCAGTTCTGGGCCCGGCAGGGCGTGCGGCTGGCGATGGCGGTGATCATGCTGCTGGGGCTGGTTTCAATCTGGTTCGACGATCCAACCCGATTGACGACGGCCATCGGGCTGGTGACGGCCGGCCTGGCGTTCGCCCTGCAGCGCGTCATTACGGCGCTGGCCGGCTACTTTGTCATTTTGCGAGGGCAGACGTTCAACGTGGGAGACCGCATCACGATGGGCGGCGTTCGCGGCGACGTCATCGCCCTCGGCTTTCTGCAGACGACGATCATGGAAATGGGGCAGCCGCCGGCGGTGCAAAACGCCGATCCGGCGATGTGGGTCAAAGGCCGCCAGTACTCCGGCCGCATCGTCACCGTTACGAACGCAAAAATCTTCGATGAGGCGGTCTACAACTACACGCGCGAGTTTCCCTACTTGTGGGAAGAAATGGCGCTGCCCATTCCCTACGGCGCCGACCACGCTCAGGCCGAAGCAATTTTGCTGGAGGTCGCCGCTCGGCGGACGATCCGCATAGAAGACCTCGGTACGGAAGCGCTGCGCGAGATGCAGCGCCGCTATTTCATGCGCGCGGAGGAAATGAAGCCGTCCGTCTATTACCGGCTGACCGACAATTGGCTGGAGCTGACCGTGCGGTTCATCGCCGAGGACCGCGGCGTGCGAGCGATCAAAGACGCGATGAGCCGCGACATCCTCCAGGCTTTCAACGCTGCGAAGATCGAAATCGCCTCCAGCACGTTCGAACTCGTCGGGCTGCCGCCGATTAAGCTGCAAAGATTCGAGGCGAGCGAGAACGGCGCCATAAAAGCGAAGGAGTCGGCCGGCGCAAATCCTGCGGCGAAGCGCTGAGAACCGTTCAAATCATCGCCGTCGAGTTCCGCTCGGCGTTCCCCAGCCCCTTTGGCGCGCGAGCATCGGCGAAGGCTTCCGGTTCCGTACAGCTACAACCATCTACCAATTGCGGGCTTCGCCGATGGCGTGTTGCATCAGGATCAGCAGCGCGTTCGGATCGTACGGCTTGCGGACGAAGTACTGGCATCCGGCGGCGCGAGAGCGGCGGATAATGTCCGGCCGCTCCATGCCGCTGAGGATGATGACCGGAATGGAGCACGTCTCTTCGGAATCAGCCAGCTCCTGGCAAACCGAAAAGCCGTCGGCATCCGGCAGCCGCAGATCGAGCAGCACCAGGCTCGGGATCTCGCGCCGCGCCGCCGCCAGGCCTTCGTCGCCGCTGGTCGCGACCAGGATCTGATAGCCTTGCCGCTCGAGCCGCTGGCTCAGCACGTCGACCATCGCGTCGTCGTCGTCGATAATCAAGATCCGTTGCGGCAGAATGGGCGCAACAGCCCTGGCTTGGGGCTGTTCCAACAGGTGAGCGTGCATCGGGCGCACCTCGGTGTGCTAGGTTCGGCGGGTCAGGTCGAACCTGGGGGTGGGTATGGGGGGCTGTGACTACCCGGCGAGTACGCAAAGATAGACCGCGATTTCCGACTCGTCAAATTAGGCGAGCCTGCTTGATCGCTTAGATCTTGGCGACTGACGCCGTGCGGCCGGAGGCGCCGGTTTTACCGGTTCTTCCAATCGACCGCCGAGAGCGAAGCCAGCGCCAGTTGCAAGGCGTGCGTTCCGTCCCGCGAGTGTCCCTGGGCGGCCAGCGCCAGGTAAAGCTGATGCGCCAAGGCCAGGCCCGGCAAGGCCAGCTTCAAACGCTTGGCCTCGCTCAACGCGATGCCCATATCCTTGATGAAATGCTCGACGTAAAAGCCGGGATCAAAGTTGTTGGCAATGATCCGCGGTCCCAGGTTCGCCAGAGACCAACTGCCGGCGGCGCCCGGCGTGACCGATTGCATGACCGTGTTCAGGTCGAGGCCGGCGCGGTAGGCGTAGAGCAGCGACTCGCAGACGCCGATCATATTCGTGGCGATCAGGATCTGGTTGGCCATCTTCGTGTGCTGGCCGGCGCCGGGACCGCCTTGATAAACAATCGTCTTGCCCATCGCTTCCCAGCACGGAGCCAACGCATCGACCGCCTCGCGCTCGCCGCCGATCATGATCGAGAGCCGGGCCTCGCGCGCGCCCACGTCGCCGCCGGAGACCGGCGCGTCGATGCTGTACACGCCGCGCTCTTTCGCGGCTGCGGCAATGTCCTCGGCCAGCTTTGGTTCGCTGGTCGTCATGTCGACGAGGATCGCACCCGACTTGCAGCCGGCCAGCGTGCCGTCATCGTCCAGCGTCACGCGGCGCACGTCGTCAGGATAGCCGACGATGGTGAACACCACGTCCGAAGCCTCGGCCACGGCCTTGGGCGAATCGGCCCACTTGGCGCCCTTGGCCACCAGGGCCTCGGTCCGCGCGCGGGTCCGATTGAAGACCGTCATGGCGAAGCCTTTGTCGATCAGGTGCCCGCACATGCTGGCGCCCATGACTCCCGTGCCGATCCAGCCCAACCGCGTCTTGCCGGGTTCCACTTTCGCAACGGCCATGAAAACAACTCCTCCGCTGATGGTGAACTATGAGACAAATCGAGCCGCTCGGCCGGCGACGGGCGAGACGTGCAGCGCTCTAGCCTAAGGATTCACCGCCGCTCCGCAAGCGGTTCGGGGACCGAAGGCGGCCAAAGCATCGTCCGGCAGCGCTATCGGGCCGGCGGCGTTCGCGCCCCGGCGTCGGCGTTCGGGGAACCGTGCGAAGGTCCCGGAATCGTCACCGATTCCGCTACACTGCTTGACCCTGAATCGTCACCGATTCCGCTACACTGTTTCCCGCAACATTCGCAGACAAGCTCACCAGCGGTCGGTCGGACGGCGGAGAATCTCGTTGAGCACGACGACATTCCGCAAGTTCTCCGGATCGGCCAGCAGCGCGGCGATGGAGGCGGCCGGGTTGGGCGCGGCCTGACGCGCTTCCGCCGCCTGGGGACTATGTTGGGCCAGGCGGCCGAGTTGGTGATCGAAGTCGTGCTGAACTTCCGCTTGAAACGAGCGACTTTCTTGCTCCATCTGCGTCATGCGCCGGGGTCGCTCGCTGAGCAGGTGCGAGTCGAACTCTTGCACGTGCTCCGCCACGCTGACCTCCGGCGGCTCGTCGACCGCTACGGCTTCGACCGGTTCCATGCCAGACGGCATGCGGTTCAGCCGCCGCTCGCTCAGCGGCTGGCGCGCAGGCGGAGCCGCCTCGGGTTCGGTGCGCTTCTTGCCTGCCGTTCGCTCTGCCGTGCGGCGCAGAAACTCGGCCACCTCGTCGTTCACTTCCTGTCGTCCCGCCGGAGCGCCGGGCGGACGGGGGCGCACGTCGGCCCGCGGCGGCCTGCGCTGCGGCCCCTTGGCGCCGACAAAGTGATTGAAGACCCAGATCAAGGCCACAATGATAAAGCCGATGACCTTGAGGATCTCGGCGTCGGCCAGCAGCGGAACAAAGGCGGCGATCATGGCTGATTCCTCGCCGGTTGCCGCGGTCCGCCGCCGGCAATGGCCGTCCGCATATCGGTGTCGGCCTGGACGTTCCGCAGCTTGTAGTAATCGAGAATGCCGAGACTTCCATGACGAAACGCGTCGGCGATCGCCTTGGGCACTTCCGCCTCCGCCTCGACCACGCGAGCCCGGCTTTCTTCGATCTGAGCCTGCATTTCCTGCTCGCGTGCGACGGCCATGGCGCGCTGCCCTTCGGCCTTGGCCCGGGCCCGCCGCGTATCGGCCTCGGCCTGGTCGGCTTGCAGCCGGGCCCCGATATTGTCCCCGACGTCGATATCGGCGATGTCGATCGAGACAATCTCAAAAGCCGTCTGAGAATCGAGCCGCCGCGCCAACACGGCCTTGGAAATGCGGTCCGGATTTTCCAGCACTTCCGTGTGCGACTCGGAAGAGCCGATGGCGCTGACAATGCCTTCGCCGACGCGGGCGATGATGGTCTCTTCCGTCGCTCCGCCAATCAATTGATTCAAGTTGGCCCGCACGGTGACCCGCGCTTTGACCTTGAGTTGAATGCCGTTCTTCGCCACGGCGTCCAGGGTTTGCCGGCCTGAACTGCGGCCCGGACAATCAATCACTTTCGGGTAAACGCTGGTTTGCACGGCTTCCAGCACGTTGCGCCCGGCCAGGTCGATGGCGGTGGCGAGTTTGAAGTCGAGATCGATCGTCTTGGCCTTGTTGGCGGCGATGATGGCGCGGATCACCAGCGGCACGTTTCCGCCGGCCAGGTAGTGCGCTTCCAGCGCCTTGCTGGTAATGCCCGTGTTCTCGCCCAAGCCGGCCTGTACGGCCATGATCTTGCTGCGGACGATGACCGTCGGATTCACCTTGCGGAACGTCATGCCCAGCAAGTCGAAAATGCCGATGCCGGCGCCGGTGCTGACCGATTGGATCCAGAAGCGGAAATAGCGAGCAAAGACCGCCAGAAAGATCAACCCGCCCACCAGGATGGCGAACAGGATGACGATATAGACGATCTGCATGATGTCAGGATCTGCGGCAAACAAGTACATAAGGCGTTCCTCCGAGAGAAATCGTCCCCCGGTATCAGGGCCTTGTCAAGCCAGAACCCGGCAATCGCTGCGGCTTTCCGTCTTTCGCCTGCGAAGGAAACTCGCCTGCGGGCGGAAAGGCGAAGTCAAAATGCAAAATGCAAAACGGGAAACTGTTCTCCGCCATTTTGACTTTTGCATTTTGCATTTTGCGTTTTGCATTGCCCGTCTCCAACCAATTGCTTGCCTCGCTCGCAGTCGAAAGCCGCGTTGTCGACAGATTTCCGCCGAAATCCCACCGTCGCTTATGCCAGCGGATCCTCAAACGGATCCAGCCCCAACGTATCGATCGGCTGCGAGAGCGCGTCGTCAGCCGGCTTGGCCGCGGACGGGGGTTGGTCCGTGGGCCGCACCACCACGCGCGTCCCGCGGACCTCGACGACCTGCACCCACTGCCCCTTCTCAATCGCCACGCCCTCGCTCAACGCATCGACGCTCAGTCCGTCGATCAGCACGGCGCCGCCTGGCAACATCAGACTGTTCGCCACGCCGACGCGGCCGATCAGGCTCTTGAGCGTGCGGCGCTGATCGCTCTCGGGCAGGACGTCTTCGCTGCTTGGAACGCCCAGCAACACCCGGCGCCCCATCGGCGTCTGGGGCCACCAGCGCAAGGCGACGGCAATCACCAGCGGCACGGCGACGACCTCCGCCGCCAGAAAGCTAAGCCCTTCCCAGGGCCCGCGGTAAAACGCCATCGCCACGGACGAGAGCATGGCTACGATGGACAGAAAGCCGACCACGCCGCCCGAGGGAACGAAGATCTCGAGCACGATCAGGCCCAGCCCGACGAACATTAACAACGCGGCCCATGCCAGGGGATCGAACATGGAGCAGCCTCAACCGAGCGCGCGGACCAGCACGCGATGCCCGCGCACGGCGATGACTTCAATCGATTGTCCACGATCGACGAATTCCCCTTCGGTCAACACGTCGATCAACTCCTCGTCGATCCGGGCCTTGCCGCTGGGCACCAGCGGCGTAAAGGCCGTTCCACGGCGCCCGACAAGGTGATCGAAGCGGGCCATCGCCTCGCGCTCGGCGAGGGCCGACAATTCTTCGTGCGACGGGGGCGCCAGCAACATGCGATTGAACATCGGCGCGTGCGGCAGAAAATGCCGGATCAACGCCGCGGCCACGACCGTGCCCAGCCCGGCGCCGGCCAGCACGAACAGGCTGTTGCGCAGATGCGCCAACTGATACGGATTGCGAGGCAAAACAAACGTCTGACTCGCCAGAATGAGCGAACCGATCACCAGCAGCCCGCCGGCCAGCCCGAACAGGCCGAAGCCGGGCAACACGAACACCTCGACCGCCAGGCAAGCCAGGCCGGCGACGAACATCAGCACTTCCAGCCAGCCCGCCGTTCCGCCCAGGTAGGCGCTCCAGAAGTAAAGCATGAAGCACAAACCGGCGACCAAAGCGCCCAAGCCGATGCCGGGCGACTGCAATTCGGCGTACAGCGCCGCGCCGCCCAACAACAACAAGAACCAGGAGACGCCCGGCGAATTGAGCGCATCGATGAGAAAATCCGCCCAACCGGGCTCCAGCAGGGTCGGATCGTTTTCCAACCCGTACAAGGCTTTGAAGCCATTGAAATTGTCCACCAGGCCGTGCAGCAAACCAAGCTGTTCAGCCTCTTCGCCGGTCAGTTGCAACGGTTCGCCATGACCGGTCACGACTTCGCCGCGCTGCCACTCGTCGGCGTCGGGAAGTTCTTCGGCTTCGCGCTCGGTGAGATACTCAACCAGTCCGTCGGACTGCCGCACATACTTGTAAACGACGAGTTTGGGATCGACCATCGCTTCAGCGAGCGCCGGAGAGTGGTGCTTTTCCTCAGCGATGGCCGCCACGGATCGGGCCGCCGCCGGAATGTCGTCCGGGTTGATCTGGAACGCTCCGGAGCCGCCGATGATGGCGCCGGGATGCATCACGATGTGATCGCAGGCCAAGGCGATGAAGGCTGCATCGCCGCGGGCCTCGTTCGGTATGTAAGCGACGGTGCGCCGCTCCGAAGAGTCGAGCCCTTCCAGGAAATTCGCCAGGTTGATGCTGTCGTCCGGCGAGCCGCCGGGACTGTCGATCCAGAGGCAAATCAGATTGACTTCGTTACTGCGAATCTGGCTGTTGATCAGGTTCTGGAGCTGTTCTGCCAAGGCCTTCGAGATCGGTCCCTTGACCGCCACTCGCACCGGCCGCAACTGCCCGTCGAGCATGAAGTCTTCGTCCACCGCCTTGGCGGGCAGGCTCAGCGCCTTGGCCGCCGCCTGCCGGTCGCCGGCCAGGAAGCTGGCAAACCCGTACTCCCGGGCCTGCCCGCCGGTGAACACTCCGGGCTTGCCGGCGGGAATCACCACCTTGGGCTTGCCGAAGGACTTCTTCTGCTTCAGCTCTTCCAACCGGTCTCCGCGTACGAACTCGCGGCTCACGTCGGTCTCGACCAGCAGCAGTTCGATGTCCGGATCGAGCATCTTGAGCGCCACGTCGGAGGGAATTGTCTTGCGCGCGTTGGCAATCTCCACGTAGGCGTCGCGCATCGACGGCTTGATGACCGGCTCTGAAGCGCCGGCGTCGCCAATTTCCGCGTCTTCGCCCATGATGATCTCGTCACAGGCCATCGCCACCAGCACCGCATGGCCCGAGATCGTCTCGGGAATGTAAGCCACCGTCGTCGCGCCGTTCAGGTTCGGACCGGATAGATAATGAGCCAGGTCAAACGCCTGGCCGAACTGGCTTTTGCCGGGCTGAATCTCGAAGATCAACACGGGCCATTCGCCGTTCTCCTTGGCTGATTGGATGGCCGTACTGACGACCCGCTTGACCCGGTTATCGACCTTGTCCGTGATCGGAGAAGAAATACGGATCAGCCGTCCGACCCGCTTCTCATGACCCTGCTGCGCTTGAGCAGAACCCGCTCGACCAGCACGTCCCTCCTGGTTGGCGCCGCGCTTCGCAGCCTGGCCGCTTGCCGGTGTGCGCTTCGAATCATCCGCCTTGGCTTCAGGGTTCTCGCGGGCGGGCGCCGACTTTTCCTGCTTGCCCGTCGCTTCGGCTTCGCTCTTGTCTCGCCCGCCGTCGCTCGCGTCCGATTTGTTGGCCTGGGCGTAGACCGGCTGCTGCGCCTCAGGGAGCAAACCTAAGACGCCGACGGCGCTCCATAGGGTGAACCAAGCAATCCACCGCCGGGTTGCACCAGGCAACCAGGCTTCCAAGTCGTCCGTGATGGGGCCGTCCGTGATGGGGTTGGGTCGCATGAACATAGGGTTGCGACTTTCTTGCGTGAAAAACGCGCAAGTGGTTAGCCAATTTAGCCTTTTGACCGGATAGATTATAGGGCGGTGCAATAGCGAGTCAAATCCGCGCCAGCAGGCGCCAGCAGTCCCGGGCGCAAACCATTGCCGGTAAACTCTCATCTCCCAACATGATCGGATGGGCCTGATCGATTGGCTCGCAAATTGCTCCGCGGGAAAGAATCGCGAGGCCTGCCTGGACAACTTGCCAGGAAGCACTGCAAGGCAAATGGTTCGCGCTTGACCGCGCAACAAAAAACGCCGCGGAACCATCGACGCAAGCGTCCAACGATCCGCGGCGTGAAAGGCTGACTGTCGAGCGATCTGATGATCGACTCGCGCGGCTTACAGCTTGTAACCCTCGCGGAACGGGGGCCGCACGACCTCTTCGACTTCCGGAGCGTTAGTCGCCTTGAGATTCTTGGCGTCCCACTCGATCTTCTTGCCCATCTCGTCCTTGCTGGGGGCGGCCCACACGGCCAGGTTGCCCAACAAGATCGTTTCGGTCAGCGGAACCGCGTAGTCGGGGAAGTTCGACACGGCCGGCTCGCCCCCCTTGATGGCGCGGATCCATTCGTCGAAGTGACCGGGCGACTTGACCCACTCGACCTTCGGTTCGCTGATGCCGCCCAACAACTCGAGCGGCTTCTCGGCGTAATCGCCCGGAGCGTAGAGCTTGCCTTTGTCCCCGATCACCAGCGAGCCGCTGGCGGCCGGCTGCTTGCCGTCCAGCAATTCCTTGTCGGGCTTCTTGCCGCCGTCGTACCAGGTCATCGTCACTGGCGAACGCTGGCCGTTGGCGGGGAACTCGAAGTTGATGATCGACCACTTCGGGTAGCTGTCGCGGTTGTGGCCGGAAGTCTGGGCCTGAACCGAAGTGGGATCTCGCAGACTCAACGCCATGTACGGCATGTTGACTGTGTGGCAGGCCATGTCGCCTAAGGCGCCGGTGCCGAAGTCCCAGTAGCCGCGCCACGAGAACGGATGGTAACCGATGCCGTACGGGCGGAATGGCGCCGGACCGATCCACTCTTCCCAATGCACGTGCGGCGGCACGGGCGCCTTCGGCGGTCGGGCTCCGCCTTGCTCCCAGACCGGACGGTTCGTCCAGACGTGGACTTCCTTGACCGTGCCCAGCACGCCCGACTTGATGACGGCCACCGCCTTGCGAAGCGCATTGTCGGCCGTGCCCTGGTTGCCCATCTGCGTGGCGACTTTCATCTCGCGAGCCACGTCGCCCATCACGCGGGCTTCGTAGATGGAGTGGGTCAGCGGCTTCTGGCAGAAGCAGTGCTTGCCCATCCGCATGGCCATCACGCCGATCACGGCGTGGTTGTGATCCGGGGTGCTGACGGTGACCGCGTCGATGCCGTCGGCCATTTCGTCAAACATCTTGCGGAAGTCGTTGTACTTTTTGGCCTTCTCGAACTTCTTCGAGGCGCCGTCCAGGATCTTGTCGTCGATGTCGCAGATGGCGACGATGTCGCCGTTCTTGCCGGCGTCGCTCGAATCGCTGGATCCCTTGCCGCCCACGCCGACGCACGCGATGCGGATGCGCTCGTTGGGGGACTTGCTTTCCTTGGCCTGCAGGCCGCCGGCTACCCAAAAGCCGACGCCCGTCGCGGCGGTCGTTTGCATGAATTGCCGACGGTTCGTTCGACGAGGCATACGTTCCACTCCTTGACGGATAGTCAATATCAGAAAATTACGAGTTCACGGGAGATGTCCAAAATAACGCAACGTCCGCCTGGCCACCACAGCTTTCCGCCGCTTTTCCGCTTCGCCATCCCGACCCCGCGGACAGACCGCCGAAGCCTGCCAACGCCGCGCAGGCTTCGCTCCCTCCTGCTATTGGGGGCGAGGAGAGACAGAAAGCGAAGAACTCGGCGCATTTCGCTTGGCGCCGCGATCGCCTTGGGGGTTTGCTTTGGCCAGGCGACGTAAGTAGTCTAAACTGCTTATACCTGTCGGGCAGGGCTTCCGAGAGAATCAACCACGAAGAGAGCAGCATAATCATGATGTTTTGGGCGATTGCAGCGACCATGTTGACCGCAACGGCGACCGCCGGTCCCGAAGCGGCCGCCATCCAATGGGTCAAAGAGCTAGGCGGAGTGCTCAGCTATGACGAGGCCCGGCACGTCACCGGGGTCGATCTCGGCGACCGCGACGCCAAGGACGAGGATCTGAAACACCTGGCGGCCTTCAAGCATCTCACCAAGCTGCGGCTCTGGGGACCGGACATTACCGACGCCGGAATGGTCCATCTCTTGCCGCTCGCGCAGTTGACGGACCTGACGCTGGAGAACACCGGCGTCGACGACGCCGGACTCAAGCAACTCACGCAGCTCAAGGAAATCAAATCGCTCAATCTGAGACGGTCCGGCGTTTCCGACGAAGGGCTGGCCCTGGTCCGCCAGTTCCCCAAGCTCGAGCTGTTGCACCTGCTCTACACGCGCACCAGCGACGTCGGACTGAAGAATCTCGAAGGACTGACCCGGCTCCGCCTGCTCGACATCCGCGGCTGCTCGTTCGTTTCTGACGCAGGGCTGGAGATCCTCCCCAGCCTGCCGAACCTGGAACGGCTCAAGCTGCGAAACCCCGGCGTCACCGATTCCGGACTCGAGTATGTGGCGCAACTCAAAAAGCTCAAGGGACTGACTCTGGAAGACACGCCGATCAGCGACGCGGGCCTGCAACTGCTCAAGGGGCTCTCCAATCTTGATGAGTTCCACCTGATGCGCTGTTACAGCGTGACCGACGAGGGGCTGAGTATCCTCGGCGGTTTTCCCAAGCTCAAGCAGCTCTCGCTTCGCGATATTCCCCTCTCCGGCGCGTGCCTGGCCCCGCTGGACAAGATGCCGAATCTCAAGCGAATCGACCTGAACGAAACGCAAGTCGATGACGCCGGGCTGGAGCATCTCAAGAACGTCCAAGGCCTGGAGCGGCTCGAACTTTGGCACACCTTGATCACCGACGACGGGCTCAAATCGCTGTCCGGGTTGAAGAAGCTGCAGTATCTCAATCTGGAAGACACGTCCATCAGCGACGCCGGCTTGCCGCACCTTTACGGCCTGAGCGCTTTGAAGGAGCTCAATCTCAGCCTGACCAAGGTCACGGCGGAAGGCGCCAAGAAACTGCAGCAGGCCTTGCCGAAGGCGAAGCTCAAGCTTTAATCAGCCGACAGCTTTAATCAGCCGACTTGGCGCAGCGGAAGCCGACGTGCGACCTGCCCGTGTCGATGGCCCCCTTGCCGCGGCCGCCGGGCATGTAGCGAGAACAGTACTGGTCGCTGCACAAGAATGAGCCGCCGCGCTGCACGCGCTTCGGCAGCCCCGGCTCGTCGGGGTCAAAGCTGTCGTCCGGGCCTTGCGGATCATGCGCCGGGCTCTTGGCGTAGTAGTCGGGCCGATACCAGTCCGAACACCACTCCCAGACGTTGCCGGCCATGTCGAACAGCCCGAAGCCGTTCGGCGGGAAAGCCTTTACCGGCGAGGTCCGCGGCCAGCCGTCCGCCGCCGTATTCTGGTTCGGAAAACGGCCTTGCCAACTGTTGGCCATGCTCTTGCCGTCCGGTTCGAACTCGTCGCCCCAGACGTACGGCTGTTGCGTCAATCCGCCGCGCGCCGCGTATTCCCATTCCGCTTCCGTCGGCAAGCGTTTGCCGGCCCACTTGGCATACTCGATCGCATCCAGGTAACAAACCTGAACGACCGGATGGTCTTCGCGCCCCACAATGCCGCTCTGCGGACCTTCCGGGCGCTTCCAGCAGGCGCCAGGCACGTACGCCCACCAGGCGCGGAAGTCGTGCAGGGGCACCGGACCCTCGGGCGGCGTGAAGACCAGCGAGCCCGGCACGAGCGCCTCTTCCGGCACGCCGGGAAAGTCCTTCGGGTCGGGTTTTCGCTCGGCGACGGTGAGATAGCCCGTGTCTTGAACAAAGGCGGCGAACTGCCGATTGGTCACCGGCGTTTCATCCAGCCAGAAGCCGTCGAGCTCCACAGGATGGATCGGCCGGGCATCGCCGAAGGGCTCATAGGCCGAACCCATCGAAAACTTGCCGGGGGGAATCCAAAGCATGCCTTTCGGCGCAGGCTCCGGCGGCTCGGCGTCGCCCACTTTGGTCGGCTCGATCTTGCCGGCATCGGGAACATCGGC
>DASZUP010000194.1:0-3536 GCA_035547635.1 Pirellulales bacterium | reverse complement strand
AGCAGGCCGGAAAAAGTTAACAGATCAGGCCGGTTTCGAAAGGGGTGGCATGCTTTCGCGGGAGCCTTGGCGACCGAGTAAGCATGTTGCTGACGTCGAGAGGGCATGCCTGCGTCTGCGAGTCGCCCCGCGAGATGCTATGTCGCTGCGGAGCGCCGGCGCGAGAAAACCCAGGCGAAGAGCAGGGCGGTGCAGCCGGTCAGGCCGAGCCAGCGGATCGGGCCGGTTTCGAAAATGATGGCGGCGTTGATGACCATAAACAAAAAGAAGCCGTGCCAGCCAAGCGAGAGCCAGCCAGATCTCCGGCGATGGCCAGCGGGCGAAAGCCATTGCCAAAGCACATCTGCGGTCCAGGTCAGCGTGAAGGCGTAATTGAAGTACAGCCCGCCGCCCCAGGCCCAGCCGAACAACTCGCCGGTGCGGCGCGCGGTTTCCAACCAGGCCTGGCGGTGGCTCCAGTGATGATAAAAGTGAAAGGCGGCCGCTACATGGGCCAGGTACAGCAGCCAGCCGAGCGTCCAGATGGCACGGGCCGCTCGCCAGGGCGCCGGCCGCTCCGACGCGAGCAAGAAGAGGATCGCCGCTACGAAGTAGCAGGCCAGCGCCAAGTCGACCGTCGCATGCGTGGCCAGCCGGCCGAGTTTGTCGGTCATGGTTCACCGGCTGCTGCGGCCGCGATCGAAATCACTGAGCAGGGTTTTGAAACGATCGAATTGCCGGCCGCGTAAATGCCTACGGGGGCCGGGCGCCGACGAAGGCATGGCGCCCGGCTACGCTCGGAACCTTCACAGATTCCGCTACGGTTAGGCACGGCCCGGAATCTTCACAGATTCCGCTACAGTTCGGTTCGGAACCTTCACAAGTTCCGCTACGGCTGAACAAGGCCCGGAACCTTCACAGGTTCCGCTACAAGTCAGTCCGGGATGCGGTCGAAGTGGCGGCCTTGCATGACGTCGACAATCTCCTGCCAGAGGCCGGGCAGCACGTCGGTGCGGTGATGCTTGTTGACAATCTGCAGCGCCTGCTCGGGGTGCATCGCTTCGGAAACGGCGATGCCGGCCGCGGCGATCGCAGGGGAACGGCTCATGCCCGCCCCGCAACAAACCAGCGAAGGCACTTGCCGCCGCACGAGCGAGGCGACGGCGGCGACGGCCAGGCCAAGCAGGTCGGCGTCGTTGCCGCAGCCGTCAACCAGCGGAAAACGGTAGAAGACGGTTTCCCGCGGCAGCTCCAGGGGCCGCTCTTCCATCGCCAGTTGCACGACGGCGCGGATGCCCAGTCGCTCGAGCCTGTCCTGCGCTCGTCCCTCGCCAATGTGACCAATCCAAAGCTGGTAAGGTTCGACTTGAAGCACGGCGTCTCCTTTGCGAGTCCCTGCGTCGGTCCCGCCCCGATTGCATTCCCCATTTTACCGCGTTTCGCGGCGCAAGTCAGGTTGGGCGAGCGTCATCCCTCCGGCAGCTCCACCCGAGACAGGCCGGAGCTGAGCAGGCTGCTGCCGGTCATCTGCAGCACCACGTCGAAGTTGTCCTCGCCGCAATTCTCGGTCAGCGTGCGGATGATCCGGGTGCAGCGGGCCGGAGTGTCGTTCGGGCCGGAAATGAAGCACGGCTTGCCGTCACGCCCGAACTCGAAGACTTCGCTGCAGGCCGAGGCGTCGATATCGCCAAAGATGACCCGCGCTCGCTCGTAATCGGCATGCGGCTCCAGACCGAGCGATCGGGCAAAGGAGACAGAGTCTTCCACCAGCTTGCGGATGAATTCGGGGGTCTCTTGCTCAATCTCATATTTGCGAGCCAGCTTGCCGCGCAGCGAGTTCACGTATTCGCCTTTCGAGACCACGTCGAAGAATACGTCCTTAACCCCCAGGCAATACACATCGATCAGGAAGCAGGCGAAGCCGACGCGATCGGCGCCCAGATCGCGAGCCAGCATGACCTGGCCCAGACCTTCGTCCCTCAGGTGGCCTGCGACGAAGGCATCGATCACTCGCCCCTGCGCGGCGCGCTCGAAGCGATGGGTTGCAGAGGTCGCCTGCCGAACGGCCAGGGCCTTATGCCGCGCCTTGTCCTTGGCCTTTTTGCGTTCCAGCTTCTTTTGCCGCTTGCGCGGGTCGACCGCCATGGGGATGCCTCCCTCCGTGAATGTCGTGCGTTTGCGCATCTGCCACGGCCCCAACACAGGCCGCCCGCAATGCACCGCCCCCCATTCTACGAAAAGGCGCCCCTGCCCTCCAAGCGCCTGTGCGGCTCTCCCGCCCCGGTCGAATTCGCCCGTCTCCGTTCTCCCCCTTCGCTGCCGCACGGGTTCCTGCGGTTGCGCTTTTCAGACGCGCTGGATCATGATAATCTAGGTGGTTTCTGGTCTGGAAAATCCCAACTAATTGAAGGCAGCGAACAACTCATGGCCAAGCCGCATCGTAATCTGAAGAAAGCCAATCACGGCCGCCGTCCGGCCAACAGCAAGGCCCGGCGCCTGAAGCGGGCGAACATCAAGACCTGACGCTCGGACGACCGGGCTCCTTTCCGCCGGGAGAGAGTTGAAACCGTCGTTGTCGGAACACGTGACAGACTTTAGAATTAGGTCGAAATGCGCCGCTGACTCAGGTTAACGCAAGCGGCGCCGAAGGAGTCCTGGCGTGGCTGGTAAAGAGCTGATCATCGATTTTTCCGAGTACGACGTGAACCGCGTCGTCGCGGACATCGAAGAGATCCGCCGCTACAATCCCCAACGCTTCGAGATGGAGCAACTGACGGCCATCGTCTACGAAGACCCGGCCCGCAAGCTCGGCGTCGGCTATAAGGACGTGCGCCACGACGAATTCTGGGCGCGGGGGCACATGCCGGGCATGCCGATCATGCCCGGCGTGATGATGTGCGAGGCGGCGGCCCAACTGTGCAGCTATCTCTCGCAGAAATATGACTTGCTCGGCGCCGACGTGCTCGGCTTCGGCGGCATGGACGAGGTCCGGTTTCGCGACCCTGTCTATCCGGGCGATCGACTGGTGATGGTGGCGCAGTTGGTGCGGGTGCGCCGCGGCGCGATTGTAGTCAGCCGCTTTCAAGGCTTTGTCAACCAATCGCTGGTTTGCGAAGGGGAGATCAAAGGCGTGCCGTTGCCGACAAGTCAGCCCCCTCATGACCCGTCGCCTGATGACCGGCCCCGTGAAGAAAAGTCGGCCTGAGCAACGGACGATCCACGCCGGCGGGACTAACGCGCCGAGAGCGCCGTCATGATTTTCCCTTTCAGCGACGACGTTCCTTCCCGGCGGATGCCGGTGGTGACAATCGTCATCATCGCGATCAACACGCTGGCGATGCTGGCCGTCAACGGCTTATCGAGCCTGGACCGGCAGCGATTTGTGCTCGACCACGGGTTCATTCCCGCTCGCATCGCCCAACTGGAGAACAAGCGGCCGATCGAAGTCGATATCGACCAGTTGGCGATTCACCCGCACCTGGAGGCGCCGGTCCAGATCCGCGAGCACCACCTGCTGCAGCCTTCGGCCCGGGCCGTCTGGCTGTCGCTGGTCACCT